>JAVHQB010000063.1:7953-9566 GCA_036170905.1 Minisyncoccota bacterium
CAAGAATACACTGAAGCCATATTTTTCACAGGTGATTCTGATTTTTTGGCATTAGTAACGTATTTAAAAAAAGAACTGAAAAAGATTTATATATTCTCATCAAAAAACAATATTTCTGAGGAACTTCGGACCGGAGGAGATGGTTATACGGATATTTTGAATATAGCCAAGGATATTTGGGGGAGAAAGTTACAAAGACGTCCAGAATTAGGACAAAAAGATTCTAAACAAAACGAAAACCACCCTCATTGCTGAAGGTGGCTCTTGGATGTTATACCCTACCAGTCATATAACTTAAACTGATAGATACTCTAAGTATAACTCTTTTAAATAAAAAAGCAAGCACTGATAGGTAAATCGAAACATCTTAACTTTTAACCCGTAGTTATTCATTTAAAATTTTAAAATAAAGTCTAAAAAGCTAATTTACAACAAAACAAAAACCATCCTTAGGATAAAGATGGCCCTTGAATGTCATACCTCCTCCAGTTGTGAAACTTAAACAGGTAGACGTTGTTAATATAACTCTTTGAAATAAAAAAGCAAGCGGCAGCATTAATGTAAGTTTATAAAAATTGGTTCTTAGGATTTTGAATTCGTTAATTACTTTACAAACTTTAAAAACTTTATAACTTTATAACTTTATAACTAATGCTAGCCCTCTTTGATTCCCATTGCCACTTAACGGATAAAAAATTCGACGTCGATAGAGAAGACATAATAAACGAGGCCGAGAAAAACGGTCTTTTTATGATTACAATAGGCGCCAGCTATGACGAATCTGTTAAAGCCATAGAAATTGCCAATAAATATCCCAAGAATATTTGGGCTACAGTTGGCACTCATCCTGAATATGCTCAGGAAATACCTGATAACATAAGAGAATTGTTGGAAAAGATGATTAATCCGCCGGCTGGCGGAAAAAAGGTAGTGGCAATAGGGGAAGGAGGGCTAGACTACAGCACCATAAAGTCCAATCCTTCGGCGAGCTCAGGACAAGTTGTCCAAAGTCTAAAGTCCAAACAGGGGCCAGAAATTCAAGGGGAGCAGAATGGTTCGGCGGAGCTCACCACAAGCAGTTCGGGCGTACTCACTGCAAGTCAAATTATAGAGAAACAAAAGAAACTGTTTAAAATACAACTGAATTTAGCAATCAAATACGATTTGCCAATTATAATGCATTTGAGAAACAAAAACGGCGAAGAGAATGGGTACAATGCTTATAAAGACGCTTTAGATATGCTAGATGAATTACCTAAAATGCCAAAGGGAGTAGTTCATTTTTTCCAAGGGAATTTAGAAGAAGCTCAAGAATTTTTAAAGAGAGGGTTTTATTTGGGCTTTGACGGATATATTACTTTTGATTCACGTTACGATGAAATTATAAAAGACGTTCCTTTAAATAAAATTCTTGTAGAAACCGACTCACCTTATATAGCGCCAGTGCCTTTTAGAGGGAAAAGGAACGAACCTAAATTTGTAGAATATGTGATAGGGAAGGTGGCCGAGGTGAAGAAAATTAGCACTGAGGGAATTAAAAAGGTGACTTATGAGAATACGAGAGAGTTATTTGGAATTTAATTTAAAGTCCAAAGCTTAAGGACCAATCCAAT
>JAVHQB010000064.1:0-1969 GCA_036170905.1 Minisyncoccota bacterium
AGAAAAGGAAGTATTAAACGATGTGAAGTCTTATAAAGACCCAAGCGTAAATTAAGCACAAATTTAAAAACACCAATAAAGGTGTTTTTAAATTTGTGCCCCCTCGTGGTCGTGAACCTTTGCAGGCTAGACCGCATAAGCGTTATTTATAATATTTCAAGTATAGCATACTAACCCTCTCGGTAGGGTCTAAAATCTCGCAAATGCGACAAATGAGACACTAAAAGAGTATATTGGACAGTGTCTCATTTATAAATCTGCATCTATTGTTTTGATTTTCTCCGCAAATTCATATATACGTTCATAAGCACGGGGTAGATATCTCGGTTGTGGAATAACACAAAAAGATGTTTTTTCTGTTTTTGCAAAATACATTTGTTTTGTGATCTCTTCAAATCTCTTACCGATTACCGTTTCCCATTCACCAGAGCGTAAATATCCAAGGGAATAGAAAATAACCAATTTTGGAGAATATTTTTCCACTAGTTTCTTTAATCTTTCAGCTCGTTGTTTTCTGTAAAATCTTAAGGTATTTCGCGATTCAAATCCGAGGATATCCCCAAACAGCCAGTCTGAGATTTTAGGTGCTGGAAATGGCATAAGCTCAAATGTTGCTACTTCATTCTTTTTTCCGTCTGCAAGAATAAAATGCTGAAAATCTAAAATCTCACTTTCATCCGGCTTTCTTCCATTTTTAAGAAATAAATATAATGAGACAGGAAATTGCCATGTCCTTTGTATGCTTGCTTCAGGAAGAAACGGGGATAAATTGGTCAAATCGCTGATGTCGTCGCTGATAGGGCGACTGGCGTCAAACATTCCATCTATTACTGGTAGTAAAAACTGTCTTTCCAACATTCTTAAATCATCAGCATGATTACCACTAGATCTAAATCCTTCTTCCATACCAATAAGCCATACGGGAGCTTGAAGACTGCCGTACCCCCAAAAGGTGTCTATTCTTTTTTGAAGAAGCTCAGGTGTAATCATAGATTGCTTGATTTTAACACATGAGTTGTTATAAATTCAATATCGCTTTATTTAAATCATTAAAACCAATCGGTTCAATACCAAACTTTTGAAGTTTAATAAGTGATACACTATTTCCATCTTTTGTTATTTCCTTTATCCTATCCTTTGTTAGTACCCAAAAACACCACTGATTCATATCTAAAATATCTAAAGTGGCATGGTCTTGGTGTTTAAAAAGAGAAAGTATATAAATATCCGATTTGTAATCTATTAATCGCTCGCTTAGTTTTGTGTTAACCAAACTTCTATCAGTGGATGCGTAGAAAAGATGTTTTGCTTTAAGCCCACTCCAACTTATACATGAATAATTTTCTTGATCCCAATCTTGGATGTACGAACAACATTTTACCTCAATATTTTTACCATTTGGAGTAATTACATCTGAATCACCCCAAGGATTACGAACATCAATTTGCTCACTTGTTCTTAATGCATTTTCTACAATAAATTCTGCTAACGCTCCTCTTAAAACATTTGAATTTAAATTAGAAAATCCATATTGCCAAAACTCAAGCACAGAAAACTTTTTATTTCCTATATTTTTAAATTGTTCGTTGCCAGTGAGTTTTTTCACTGGGATTCTTTTATACATTTTGTAGCGAGTTTTAAACTTGGTGAATTAGATAAACAAAAATCCCGTCACCAAGTTGATGACCCTAAGATCACCCATATCCGTTTCCAGATATGACTCGCTACAAGTAACCCTGACGACGGGGTTTTTATCTTGTAGCGAGTTTTTCAGACCATATCCTAGAAACATCATGCTTGTAGGGGTTAGGTCACTATATTAAATTGTTAAAGTTATTATACCTTATTTTATAAGGTCGTGCCATCTTAGCTTAGATCAAGAGATTTGTGTAGTTAGTTATCAACAGGTCAATTGGCACATTCAACCTTGAAGTGCACCACTAAACACTTCTAATGGAGTCTTCCCACC
>JAVHQB010000065.1:0-1942 GCA_036170905.1 Minisyncoccota bacterium
ATGCCAATTTAATGAGAGTAATGCATACCAAAGAGGAATTTGTGTTGGATTTCGGGAATGTTATTTCTCCAACAGAAGGAGGAATTGTTACGGCCAGAGTGATAACTAGCCCGGGTCATTTAAAGAGAATTATCAAAGCTTTGGAAGAGAATCTGAAAAGATACGAAGAACAGTTTGGTAAGATTGAAGAAGCTAAAGAACCAGAAACAAAAATAGGGTTTCAGGTATGAATTCCAGTTGAAGATGGCTCAATCAAACTTTGTCTAAATAAAATTTATGGAAAACCTCTTGATCGAAATATTTTTTAACAGACCATTAATAGTTGCCATTTTGGCTTGGTTTTTTGCCCAATTCATAAAAATTGGAATGACTATTTTGAAAGAAAAAAGAATTGATTTAAAATTGCTTGTTGCTTCAGGAGGAGTAGTTAGTTCTCATTGTGCGTCAGTTTCGGCTTTGGCAGTATCAATAGGGAAAAATTTTGGATGGAAAAGCCCTTTGTTTGCTATCTCATTAATTTTGGCGGGAATCGTAATTACTGATGCCAGGGGAATAAGACAGGAAGCGAGCAAACAAGCAGAAACTTTAAATAAAATCATCGAAGATTTGTATCAAAAGAGAGGAATAAAAATTGATAAACTAAGAGAACTTTTAGGTCATACATCAATAGAAGTATTTTGGGGAGTGTTATCTGGAATTTTAATAGGAGCTATTTTTTAGTAGGAAAGGTCGAAAAATTGTTAAAAGATTAAATTTATGGAGACCACAGATGGAACCAAAAAAACATTTTACACCTGAAGAAGCCAAAACGGTAGGTGAGATCTTAGGTATCGATTGGTCAAAATTTGATGTCGGGCAATTTAGAATGGGAATGGATGTGGAGTTAGAGCACGGTACCCGTGACCTAAACACCAATGTTACCAATGATGACCCGATTATGACTGGTAAAATCGCCCTGGCCCATCTGAATGAATTTCCTGATTATTACACCAGGTTAGAAAAATTAGAGCAAGAAGCCGAAAAATATTGGGAAAGGAAATAAGAAAAATCTATTTTTATGAAAAAATTTATTCTCATTGGAACACTACTACTAATAATAATTTTAGCTGGCCTGTGGTTTGGCTTAAGCTACAAAAGCACCCAAGAGCCGGGTGTTTCTGTAAATAATTTTGAAGAATGTATCGCTAAAGGGTATCCGGTTTTAGAATCTTATCCTCGTCAGTGTAGAACGCCTGATGGAAAAATATTTGTTGAAGACATAGGAAATGAATTAGAAAAGCAAAATCTTATCCGGGTTAGTAAACCCCGGCCCAATGAGATAGTTGAAAGCCCTCTAAAAATTGAAGGAGAGGCGAGAGGAGGTTGGTTTTTTGAGGCTTCTTTCCCCGTCAAATTAATAGACGAAAATGGTAAAGAATTAGGAAATGGTGTTGCTCAGGCTCTTTCCGATTGGATGACTGAGAATTTTGTCCCATTTGAAGCTAAACTTGAATTTCAATTCCCCAAAACCAAAAAAGGAATATTAATTTTGGAAAAGGATAATCCTTCCGGCCAGCCAGAACAGGCTGATGAATTAAGGATTCCCGTTCGTTTTATTCCTGTCGAAACTATCAAGGTCAAGGCCTATTTTAATAATAATGGGTTAGACCCGGAATTTTCCTGTAATAGAGTTTTTCCGGTCCAAAGAGAAGTTTCTAAAACCCAAGCCGTGGCCCGAGCCGCTTTAGAGGAATTATTAAAGGGCGCGAACGAGAAAGAAAAAGTAGAAGGTTTTTTCACCAGCATTAACCCCGGTGTTAAAATTCAAAGTTTGGTGATAGAAAATGGGACAGCTAAAGTAGATTTTGATGAGCAATTGGAATTTCAGGTTGGCGGTTCTTGCCGGGTGGCAGCAATTCGAGCTCAAATCACTCAAACATTAAAACAATTTCCAACCGTAAAT
>JAVHQB010000066.1:0-1933 GCA_036170905.1 Minisyncoccota bacterium
AATCTGATTATCTTATATATACTATGACGGAGAATGCCCCGTTTTGTTACAAAACAAAACGGGAATGTCTAATGCCTAATCCTTCTGCTACGCTCAGGACAAGTCAATTTTCAATTTACAATTTACAGTTCGACAAGCTCACTGCAAGCCAATTTACAAATAATTTACAATTTACCAAACAGAAATACGAGAAACTAAGATTGCCACGTCGGCTTTGTTTCTTCACGGTGACGAAAAGAATCCGCTCACAATAACAGAAATGGGATGCAGGTTGCCCGACTCAGATTTAAAGATTTAGCGGTTGTTGCTTTGGATAAATGAAGGGTTGTAAGTCAGTTGCTAATAGAACTCTTGGGAGATTGGCGGCAGCTATTAATGAATTAGTAGGTTTTGTATCATTTTCTGGGTTATATTTGTCAGGAATAGAGAAGCCTACGTATTCAATTGTTTTGTGCTCTCGTTTAACCACCCAGTCAATAGCTGGAACCAAATCAGTGTCAGAACTAATTACAATAGCTATGTCATATTTATTATCTATTGCCCCCGTCATTAAATCAACCGCCAATTTAACATCTATACCCTTTTCTCTTAAACGCATAACTTTAATAGTATTGATACCCAAGGTTTTTATTTTTTCATAGGCATCAATGCGATTATCAATAACTATTTCCTCAAGCCTTCTTCTCAAGGGACTGTGTTTTATTTCCCAATGGTTTGCATGCAAATATGTAAAAAGAGCTTGCTGACGAGAAAACGCTTCATTAGGTACATTATTTTCAGCCTGAACAGTTCCAACATAATATCTTTTACCATTCTCACTAAGAATCCGATTGCCAATTAAATATTTAGCAAAAGAATTGTAATCAAATTCTGTGTCCTTAACACCTAATTTCTTTAATACAATATGGTAAAAATTACTACCATCGACATATACGCACACCCTAATATTGTTTAATTCCATGTTTTAAATAAAAACCTGCGTACTCCTTTCGGTAGACGCAGGTGACTTTACGTAGTAAATGTTAGCATAATACTTAAACTTGTCAAGTCTTGTAAAGTTTGGCTTGATAGAGCTGTTTTAGAACTACTTTTATAAACTTTATACTGTTTGACTAGTTTTTCCTCCAGATTAAAGTCCATATGAATTCTTTTATCGTAAACTCCTCCGAATGTACATGTGTATAATTTAAAATTTAAAATTTAGGGCTTTATTTGGACTTTGAACTTTGGATTTTGGACTTTAATATACTCTCGAGATAGGTCTTTCTGTGAAGGGTGGATACGCCATATTTTTTTATAGTCCTAATGTGCCTAGACGTGCCATATCCTTTGTGAGTGGCGAAAGAATAATGAGAATATTTGGGTGAAAGCCTAACCATATAAGCGTCTCTGGTCACTTTGGCTATAATAGAAGCTAATGAAATTAGAAAGACTTTATCATCTCCGTGAACAATGGAAATTTGCTCTATTTTTAGCTTTTTGTCTACGGGGCGATTACCGTCATAGAGAATAATGTCAGGTTTTGTTTTTATTTTTTTTAAACATTTGCCGAAAGCGCGTCTGGTTGCTTCTTCTATGCCAAATCCGTCTATTATTTTATTGCTTTCAAAAGCGCAGGCATATTTTAGGTTAGGGAGAGTTTTAACTTTGTTGTAAACTGTCTGTCTTTGTAAGGGAGAAAGTTTTTTAGAATCTCTAACCGGAAAACCTTTTAGGTCTTTTTTAAGTTGTTTAAAATCCTTGGCGGTAGTTAAAACTACGCCCACAGAAACGGGACCCGCGAGAGGCCCTCTTCCAGCTTCGTCTCCTCCTAAAACGTTTTTATATCCCCTTTTAAAATATTTCCTTTCCAGATTTAACATAGGGGTATTGTAGCACTATCTCCAAATTTTAAAGGCTAAATTTTAGATTTTAAATCAAGGCTAAATTTTAA
>JAVHQB010000067.1:0-1896 GCA_036170905.1 Minisyncoccota bacterium
TCTTTATCATGAAGCTGATTCTTCTTTATAATATTTTGCTTTTTCTTTGTTGTTAACATGATGGGCATATACTAGCACAAAAAATGAGATAATGCAAGGGCTAATCTAAATAGGTTTAATGTGTCCCCTAATGTAAAAAGTTATGCACAGTTACTTTACTTGACTAAAGTACTTTACTTTGATAAAGTAGATATATGAAAGAAAATGATAATCAAAATAAAGAAATAGATTGGAATATAAAAGAGAACGAGCAGTTTCTGTCTGCTTTTCTAATGCTTAGAAATAAAGATGAAGCCGGACGCTTTCTTCGTGATCTTATGACCCAGGGTGAAATAGAGGAGTTTGCTCGAAGACTCGAGGCCGCTCGTCTACTTTCTCGTGATGTTCAATACCTTGCTATCATCGAAAGGACTGGTTTATCTTCTACTACTATTGCTCGTATAGCAAAGTGGCTCAAAGGTCCACTTGGTGGATATCGTTTAGTTTTAAATAAAATGCATCATAACCATTCTCAAAATAATACTGGGAAAGGGTTGTCTTTGCATTCTTAAATTATATTTTCGAAGCCAACCCCTTCCTAGCGGAAGGGGTTTTGGTTTATATGCCTGAAGTTTAACTTCTTAAATAGATAAATCTAAAAATTTGACCTTTTACAATTAAATATTATGGAAAATCTATTAAAATTAGCAGTACAAAAGTCAGGAAGATTGAGTCTTGATTCAATGAATCTTTTAAGGGAATCAAGATTTGTATTCCCTGATTACTCTAATCAATTAAAAGTTGTGGCGAGTAATTTTCCACTAGAGGTTTATTTTTTAAGGGCGGATGATATTCCACGATTTGTATCAAAAGGGTTGGTAGACATTGGGATAGTGGGAGAGAATACCGTCATTGAAAACAATGAACCCGTTGTAATTCATAAGCGTTTAGATTTTGGTAACTGCAGATTATCTATTGCAGTCCCAAAAGACCAAAAGTATGAGGGCATACAAGATATTTACGGGAAACGTATTGCAACAAGTTATCCAAACACAATATTTAATTATTTAAAAGATAATAAAACAAAGGCAATTATCGAAAAGATGAATGGTTCTGTTGAGATTGCAATAAATATTGGGTTGGCAGATGTCATATGCGATATCGTTAGTTCTGGGAATACGCTTCGCTTAAATGATTTAAAAGAAGTAGAAGTTATTTTAAATTCAAAAGCATTATTGATTGGTAAAGAATCTCTCATAGAAGAAAAACAAAACCTCCTAGATAAACTAATATTAAAGTTAGGATACAAGTGGGTGTATATGTGGGGTAAATTTTAAGAAGATTATTTTACTAGTTTGCTAAATTATTAGTGGATTACCAATAGGTAATCCACTTTTTATTTTACGACATTCAATAAAATAAATGATATACTATATATAGTATATTGTATGGCAACAAAACTAGAACAACTTAAAAGAGAGTTTTTAGAGCATGTAGAAATTGAGAAAGGAAACAGCTTAAAAACTGTGAACAATTACGACCATTATATCAGTCGCTTTTTGGAATTTGCCAAGATAGATAACCCGAAAGACATTACAGATGATAAGATTAGAGAATTTAGACTTTTCCTCAATAGACAGCCTGGGGTGAAGGTCCGCGGGCAGTCATCTGCGACTCTCAAGAAGAATACTCAGAATTACTATCTAATAGCTCTCCGTACATTTCTTAAATATCTTATGAAAAGAGATGTCCCCTCCCTTTCTCCTGATAGAATAGATTTAGCAAAGATAAAAGAGCGCTCCTTAGACCTTATATCTGTAGATGAACTGAATAGATTACTAAAAGCTCCTCTTGAAATTTCACCGAAGCAAGGCTTAGGGTCAGAAAGTAAAAATAATAAGTCCCTAAGCCTTGCTT
>JAVHQB010000068.1:0-8997 GCA_036170905.1 Minisyncoccota bacterium
TTCTATATCTTTTTTATGTTTAAGGCGGTATTTTTTAGGCAGCATGCTCGTTTTAAACTGTTAAACGTGCTCTCCCTTTCTGACGTCGGTTTTTAATAACTCTAGCCCCGCCTTTAGAATTACTTCTCTTAAGGAAACCATGGGTATTGCGTCTTTTCTTTTTCTTGGGTTGATAGGTGATAGACATATGTTTCAATTAACTATTTATCTTCGTTATTGTAGAATAAAAAGTCCCTTTTTGCAAATAAATAAGAGCCTTCCCGCTTGTACACCATTTATCCACAAGCTATACCCCGAAAGGGGCTGAAAGCGGTTTGCTAAGACTTTTTTAAACGGCTATAATTAGAAAGATTTATATGACAAACGAAGAAATTTGGAACATAATTTTGGGAGAAATGAAGGTAACCGTTACTCCGGCAAATTTTGCTACTTGGTTTAAAGACACCAAGTTTGAGACTAATGGTAAAAACGCCACTATTATGGTTCCCTCTAATTTTGTAAAAGAATGGCTGCAAAGCAAATACCATAAAAATATTTTGAAAGCGGTAGTAAAATTACAGCCTCAAATTAAAGAATTATCTTATAAAATAGACACTAATGCTTTTAAAAGAGCCGATTTAGAAATCACTAAAAAGAATATAAAGAAAAAAGAACTTGAAAGTTTTGTAGAAGAAACTACTTTGCCAGAAATCACCGTAGACCCGGAAACAAATCTTAATCCTAAATACACTTTTGAAAGTTTAATCGTTGGCAGCCATAATGAATTGGCTCACGCGGCTGCGCAAGCGGTGGCTAAGAATGTAGGCACTAAATATAACCCTCTTTTTATCTATGGGGGTGTGGGATTAGGCAAAACTCATTTACTCCAAGCTATCGGCAATCAAATCCGCTCAGAGAAAAAAATCCACCCCAGGGCTATCCGCTATATGAATATGGAAAAATTTACCAGCGACCTGGTAAATGCTTTGCGACAGCAAACTATAGATGAGTTTAAAGAAAATTATAAAAAAATAGATGTCCTTTTAATTGATGATATTCAATTTATCACAGGAAAAGAGAAAACTCAGGAAGAGTTATTCCATATATTTAATACCTTGTATGAGCGTAATAAGCAAATCGCTTTTACTTCTGATAGACCGCCTAAGGCCATTCCTTACCTAGAAGATCGCCTGAGATCTAGGTTTGAGGGTGGCATGATTGTGGATATTGGTTTACCAGATTTGGAAACTCGCATAGCTATTTTAAAAATGAAAGCTCAGCATCGAGGGGTTGCCTTTAGTGATGATGTTTATAATTACATAGCGCAAGCTATTCCCAGAAATATTAGAGAACTTGAGGGGGCCCTTAATAGAGTGATTGCTTATTGCCAGTTAAAAAATATCGAACCTTCCGTAGAAGACGTCAAAAAAATCTTGGGAAATATTTTAACTGTACCAAGCCGCACTGTGGGTTTTAGTGATATTATTCGAGAGGTAACTATGTTTTACAATGTTCCCAAAGAAGAAATTTTAAAACGCTCCCGTCACCAGGATATAGTGAAACCGCGTCAGATTATAATGTATCTTATGAGGGAGGAAATGAAGAGTTCTTATCCTTATATTGCTGAAAAATTGAATAAAAAAGACCATACTACTATAATATACGCCTGCAATAAAATAACTCAGGAAATAAAAAAAGACATTAATCTTGATAGGGAAATTACTACTTTGAGAGAAAATTTAAGAAAGGTTTGAAGTCATATCGTTTATAAATTGGAATTTGTAAATTATTTAGTAAATTCGTAAATTGGAAATTAGATAGTGCGCGGTGATAGCCTGTGAATTAAATAAGTATAAAGAGTGTATTAAAGGTTCAAAAAATAGTGTTTAAAAATATGATAAAATTTCTGAACTTTTTATTCTCGGTTTATCCACAATTTATAGAAAAGTACATCAAGGTTAAAAGGACTGTGAATAGTGACTTTAGAAGAACTCTCCACCTTTTTTCTCTTCTTAATAATAAATAATAAGATTTTTATTAAAAATAATTTATTAATATCTATTAATAGAAAATATGAAATTTACTTCTTTAGTTGAACCGTTAAAAAAACAAATAAATTTAGCAGAAAAGGTTAGTGATAAAAAATTGACCCTACCCATTTTAGGAAATCTTCTCCTTAAACCAGAAAATGGCCAGTTAAAAATTTTAGCTACTGATTTAGAGCTTGGCCTCACTATTATTCTTCCTGGTAAAATGGAAGATGGTCCTGGTTTAACAGTGCCAGCCAAAAATTTGTCACTTTTTCTAAATAATTTGAATGAAGAAAAAATTACTTTGGCGGTTAAAGGTAATAGTATGCACTTAGAAAGCGGGGAATATAAAGCCGATCTTCAAGGTATGCCCGTAGATGATTTTCCCATTATTCCCGGAGTAAAAAGCAGTGAATATATAGAAATAGATAAAAAAGATCTAAATGAAGGTTTAACTCAAGTTATTAATTCAGCCGGTTATCCCGTAGGCAGGCCAGAACTAAACAGTATTTTTCTCACTTATAAAAAGGGCGATTTAAGGTTGGTAGCTACCAATAGTTTTAGACTAAGTGAAAAAATTATTAAAAATAAGATAGATTCTAATATAGAGAGAGAAATAGAAATTATTATTCCTGTTAAAACGGCGCAAGAAGTTTTGCATATTATAAATGAGGGTGAATTAGACAGAGAAAAAGTTAAGATTTACATAGAAAGCAGTCAAATTCTCTTTGATTTCGGCAATATTAAATTAGTTTCTAGATTAATTGAAGGAAACTATCCTAAATACCAAAATATTATTCCGAAAGACTTTAAGATCAATGTTTCCGTAGATAAGGAGGAGCTTTTAAATGCTGCTAAAATGGCTAGTATCTTTACTAGCAAGAATAATGACATTAGTTTAACGGTAGACAGCGGAGCAAATACCTTAGTTTTAGAGGCGAGGGATAGTAACATTGGTAATAACGAAACCACTATCAAGGGAGAAGTGGTGGGGGAGTCCTTAAAAATATCTTTTAATTATCGTTTTTTAATAGATGGTCTCAATTCATTAATTAGTGACAAAATTATTCTTGGCTTTAATAGCAATCTTTCCCCTGTAAGATTCAAAAGCTTGAATAATGATGATTACCTTTATATTTTGATGCCGCTTAATCTTAATAACAGCTAGTATGTTAATTTTAGGGATAGACCCTGGGACAACTCGTTTGGGGTATGCTGTTTTGGATATCAACTACTCAAAAAGTCAAAAGAATTATCGCCTAAAGGTAAAAAGTTATGGGTGCTTCGAACCAAAAGATCTGGAACAGCCGCAGCGGTTAGAAAAGATTTATAATTTTTTAAAAAAGACTATAAAAAACTATAAACCAGATTATGTTTCTTTAGAAAACATTTTTTTCTTTAAAAATGCTAAAACAGTTATTCGGATTAGCGAGGCTAGGGGTGTTATTATTCTGGCAGCGACTGAAAATAAAACGCCTATATTAGAGCTTACCCCTATAGAGGTTAAACAATTATTAACTGGCTATGGCCGAGCCGATAAAAAGGAAGTGAGAAAAACAATCTGTAATATTTTAAATTTAAGTCATTTACCTAAGCTTGACGACACCTCAGACGCCTTGGCTATTGCCTTTACCAGCTTTAATAAGCTCAAGAGAATTAACTTTACATTGGATAAATTTTCGTGTAAGATAGACCAATAATTATTTTTACTTAGTTTATGAGCCCAAAAGATGATTTACAAAAAAGCGATTTAAACGCCGGGGAGGAAGAAACTGAGACGGATGTCGAAGAAGTTGCTTCGGAGGATAAAGAGACTACCCCAAAAAAGAAATCAATCTTGTTGGCTACCATAGAGGGTGGCGATGAAGATACTCCTGCCGTGGCAGAAGACGAGGATGATGATGAAGAAGAAGATGGTGACGCTAGCTCTTATGGAAAGTGCGATGAGAAGTGTCACAAGGAAGAAATATACTAAAGAGAGAAAGAAAAACCGACCGTTGTAGTCGGTTTTTTAAATCAAAGGTTAATGATATAATATAGCATTATGAAATTAAAGGGTTATTCTTTAAAGAAAAAGATTGGATGGGGTATAGGAGTTTTTCTCCTTCTACTTTTACTCTGGGTTGGGGTCCTGTGGGTTAGACTGCCAAGCTATATAGACATTACCAGCCAACGTTATATCCAATCTAGCAAGATTTATGATCGTACCGGAAAAGTCCTTCTTTATGAGTTTTCGGGCGACCAGAAAAGAACGGTACTTAATCAAGAGGAAATCCCAGAAGTAGCCAGAAAAGCCGTTTTAGCTATAGAAGATCACAACTTTTATAATCACGGAGCCATTGAACCTAAAAGTATTATTCGAGCAGTGATTTATGATGTGACTCACCCTGGTCAATCACAAGGTGGTTCTACTATTACTCAGCAATTAGCTCGCAACGCCTTCTTAACTACTGAGAAAACCCTCAATCGAAAAGTTAGTGAAATAGTTTTATCGTACAAATTAGAAAAAATATATAACAAAGATCAAATACTCACCATGTATTTGAATCAAATTCCTTATGGTCTTCAAATATATGGTATTGAAGCTGCTTCTCAGGGTTATTTTGGGAAGTCGGCGAAAGAATTAGACCTCGCTCAAGCGGCTACACTTGCGGCGCTTGTCCAATCACCTAGTCGATTATCGCCATACGGTTCTCATACAGATCTTCTTAAAGCTCGCCAGGAAAGAGTGCTGGATAATATGGTGAAATATGGCTGGGCCGATAAAACGGAAGCCGAAAAAGCTAAAACAGAAAAATTAGTTTATGAGTCCCAAGCCAATTTAATGCTTGCCCCTCATTTTGTTTATTATGCCCTAGACCAAGTGGCAGATCGTTATACACAAGATGATTTAATAAATAATGGCTACAATATTATTACTACTCTAGATGCCGATTTGCAGACTAAAGCCGAAACGCTGGTAGAAAAATATTCTAAAGTTAATAAAGCGGCGGGAGTGGGTAATATGGCCTTAGTAGCGGAGGATCCTAAAACAGGAGAGATTTTGGCTATGGTGGGTTCAAGCGATTATTACGACATAGATAATCAGGGAAATTTTAATGCCGCTTTAGGCATCAGACAACCTGGATCTGCTTTCAAACCTATTGCTTATTTAGAGGCCTTCAGTAAAGGTTATTTACCCACAACAATTTTATGGGATGTTTCTACAAATTTTTCTACCAATCCTAACAACCCCTACACTCCTCAAAATTATGATGGGCTTTATCATGGCCCGGTAGACTTAAGACATGCGTTAGCCCAATCCTTGAATATTCCTGCAGTAAAAACCCTTTATTTGGCAGGCATAGACGATACTATAAATTTAGCTACCAAATTAGGCATAACCACTCTAACTAAAAACTCTTCTGACTATGGTTTGGCTTTAGTCTTGGGAGGTGGTGGTGTTAAATTAGTAGATATGGTAGGAGCCTATTCAACCTTGAGTCAGGAAGGGGAGAAAATGAAGCAATCAAGTATTCTGGAAATAAAAGACAATCGTGGTCAAATAATTTATCAAAAAGAAGCAGTAGCCCCGGAAAAAGTTATAGACCCAGAACCCGTAAGAATTTTAAACGATGTTTTATCTGACAACGAAGCTCGTTATCCTATTTTTGCAGCGAATACTCCGTTACAAGTATCTGGCTATAAAATAGCCGCCAAAACTGGTACCAGCCAAGATTATCGGGATGCCTGGACTATTGGTTATACGCCAACTATAGCAGTAGGTGTTTGGGGTGGGAATAATGATTATAGTCCTGCCAAAATAGGCGGTTCAGGAGAAAGAATTGCTGCTTCTTGCTGGCATGATTTTATAGTTGAAGCCCTCAATCGCTTGGGTACTGAACCATTTAATCCTCCGCAACTAACGCCGATAAATAAACCAATGTTTAACGACGACTATATAGTCAATAGGCAGATTAATATTGATAAAACTACTGGACAGGTAGCTGGACCCTCGACTAATCAAGCTAACATTGAAGTAAGAAATTACCTGGAGGTTCACTCAATTTTACATTACGTTGATAGGAGTAACCCCACGGGTCCTATACCTAATAATCCCCAGAATGACCCGCAATATTGGAATTGGGAAAATCCTGTTATCAGTTGGGATAGCCGCAATATTCCTAATTTTCAAAATTATAATCAAACCCTGCCCAATGATCCTAATCAACCTCCGGTAGATGCCAAAGCGCCTGTTGTTACCATTGATTACCCCAAAGATGGCGATTATATAAATACTGATTTTTCCGTTGAGGCTAGTATTAACTCTAATTATTCTTTGAGTCAAGTTAATCTTTATTTGAATGACGGTTTAGTGGGAACACTCAATCCGATAACTCTGGTGGATAGCGTTACCAATCAAAGTAAAATTATCTACAAATCTAGTCCTATCAGCCTGAATCAAATTCAAGAGCAAAACGAATTAAAAGTCGTAGCCACCAATCAATATGGTCAGCAGGGAATAGACAGCTTAATGGTGTTCAAAAATACACCATAAGGAGGTATTAAAAAACATCCCGGAGAGGGATGTTTTTAGTGTTTATTTAATTTTATAGAAAACGTGTTTTGGTAACGGCGTACTTAAACACTTTTGCCAGAGGCTATCAAATTGATTTTTAGACAATTTAAATTGGTTAGCCGACAACCTTTTGGAAGAGAGTAGCAAATTTTGATTTTTATAGTTTAAGACCTGGATACCTGGAGTAATTTGATCAACGATGTCTTGAATTTGAGTCAACTCTTCTTGAGAAGAAAAATAATTATGCATACCGAAACGTTCCGCGGCTGCTTTTAGAGAATTGAAGAGAGGGAAAAACATGGGCGACCTTAAATAATTTACGAATTTACCAAATAATTTACAAATTCTAATTTACAACATTGTAGATTTCTATGAATTTTAATACTGTTTAAAGATTGAAAATTATTGTTCTCGTTTATTTGAAAATTGAAAATTGAGATTTGAAAATTTGTTGTAAGCCTTAGCTTAAAACATTATGGAATACCTCAGCCACATCGTCATCGTCTTCAAGCTCGCCTATAAAATTGGTGAAAGTCTCATAATCTTTCTCGGAATTCATATCTATTTTATTATTGGCTATATAAGCAATATTACTTTCTATAATAGAAATATCGTTTTTAAGTGAGTTGATAAGTGCGCTAAGCTTTTCTGGTGTAGTGTAAAGGGTAACGCTTTCGTCGTCTTTTTTAATATCCTCAGTTCCGTTTTCAATCGCTTTAAGTTCCAAATTATCGCTCCAAGCGCTTAAACTTGCTACTGCGTAGCCTTTTTCTTTAAAAAGATAGAGAACGCTTCCGAGGCTTGCTAATTTAACCCCATATTTGTTTAACAATTGTTTTACGCTCCCTAAAGCCCTATTTTTATTATCGGTGATTGTTTTAATTAAAACAGCTGAACCACCAGGCCCATAAGCCTCGTAAAGGGTTTCATCCATTGCTACCCCCTCGCTATCAGCTCCAGCGCCTCTCTTGATAGCCCTCTCAATATTATCTTGCGGCATATTGATGGCCTTGGCCTTGTCTACCAACACGCGCAAATTGGGATTACTTTCTAAATCTGGCCCGCCTTTGGCAACCGCAGTAATAAGAGAAATTAATTTGGAAAAACTTTTGCCTCTTTTAGCATCAGTAGCTGCTTTTTGATTTTTGATGTTAGCCCATTTGGAATGTCCAGACATAACAGTACCTTTAATTTATTAACGGTATTTTAACATAAGGGAAGAGAATAGTGAATTGTTATTCTTTTTTCAACATTAATTAGCGACAGACAAGTTTTGCTAGGAAAAGGTTCTAGCCCTTGACAAAAAGACTTATTCCTCTATACTATAATGGTCTCTTAGGGGATTTTATGTTCGCTAGCCTATCTATTGACAAAGTATAAGATGTAGGCTACAATACCATTGTTCTTTAAAGTGATATTAGTCTCGGGGCAAACCAGGTACATTTTTGGAGATAACCTGTTTGGAGTGACTGGTTGATGGGTATTCTGGATTCGTCTGGGGTATGCCTTGCCGCACTCTTTTTGTCACCCTTGTGGTGATTCCTTGCCTTGAGGCTAATGCAACTTTAGAGAGAAAAAAGCGCCACCGTTTAACGGAGGTGCTTTTTTCTTTTGTTTTTTTCTTTCCAAGTGTTAAAATTAGAGCACCTTAATCAATTTTCGATTTACAAGTAGAGACAAGCTTTAGAAAAACTTTCTTATTTGTAAATTTGTAAATTGTAAATTATAAATTCACAGTGCCTATTATTTAACCGAAAAAATGGTTCGACGCATATCAATTCAAAAGAAAAAGAATTTAGTTGCTTTCACCCTCATTGAACTTCTGGTAGTGATGGGTATCCTGGGTATCCTCATGGCTGTCACCATCCTAGTCATTAATCCTGCTCAATATATGAAAAGGAGTAGGGACACAGCCAGAGGTAGTGACATGGAATCTATCGGCAAGGCCATTAATCTTTTAATGGCTAATAATATCAGTCCTTTTAATGGTTTGAGTTCCACCAATATCTACCTATCTCTTCCTAATGACATTTCCCCTTCAAATACTATTTGCAATACTACTTTTACCAGTAGTTATGACAATATTACTAGCTATACCTTTATCTGTAATGCAGATAGCGCGCATTTGAGAAAAGCGGACTCTACTGGCTGGTTACCCATTGATGTTAAATCAGTGGGTTTGCCTACCTTACCTGTAGATCCCTTAAACAGTTATACCTTCAATAATACCCAAAGAGATGACCACTTCTATGCTTTTATTACCAATGGTACTTCCTATGAGATAGATTCTAAACCGGAATATATGGGTTACAAAACAAGAGACGGTTTCCCATTGCACAACGCTGCCGTTACAGATTTGCCTACAACCGATGGCGGCGACAATGGACTCTATGAGTATGGCACCCAGCTAACTCTTATGCCCGACTCTGG
>JAVHQB010000069.1:0-8946 GCA_036170905.1 Minisyncoccota bacterium
TACGGTGGAAGGAATATTTCTACCGTTGCCGGCCTTTCTCAGATAGATGATTATGGTATTCCTGTTTCTTCGGGTGGCACATCCTGCACAGGTGGCAAATGCAATAGCGATTACTTCTGGCGTAATGCCTCTCCCGATAATACCTTAGAAGGCGGCTTACGCAGTGGCAGTTAGTTCTACGGTTCGACTGCGGGGTCGTTTGCTTTGAGCGTGAACTACGCCCCGACGATTTCGACCATCGCCGTTGGTTTCCGTTGCGCCTTCCGGTAGATATACCCCCACACCTATTTAAGATTAAACAGCCCTTTCGGGCCGTGCTCTCTGTTTTTCTTTGAAAAACAAAATCTTAAGTAGGTGTGGGGGTGAACTTTAAATCTTATACCTTGCGCTCATTTGCAAATGAGCGCTTCCCCGCAGTATTTTTATATGAAAGTTGGATTATGGAAGTTGAACTTCTATAGAGATGAAATAGCCCTTATTATTTTATAATTTCAAGGAGCGTTACTCCTTGAAATTTGACAATTAAGAGGAATATTGTTATATTTTCCTTACCTTTAAACGGTTTAATAACTTTTTATGTTTATTCCTCGTTTTTATCAATCTTTAGACAAATATTTAGAACCTAATAAAGTTTTAGTTATTTATGGTTCACGGCAAGTGGGCAAAACCACTCTTTTAAAGAATTTTTTGGCACAAACTAAACTAAAGTATAAATTTGATTCAGGAGACAATATTTCAGTCCAACAGGTTTTAAGTTCCCAAAATTTCAAAGAAATTTTAGATTATGCATCTGGTTATAAGCTAATCGTTCTGGACGAAGCTCAGCGTATTCCCAATATAGGATTAGGATTAAAGATTCTGGTCGATAATATGCCAGGTATTTTGATTATTGCCACTGGCTCATCCTCTTTTGAACTTTCTGGTCAGATAGGGGAGCCACTAACGGGTAGAAAAAATTCCCTTTCCTTGTTTCCTATTTCTCAAATGGAACTATCTAAATTGAATAACTCTTTTGAGTTGGAAGAGAAAATGCCAGACTATTTAATTTTTGGTAGCTATCCAGCCGTAATTACTGCCGAAACTAAGAAAGAAAAAATCGCTCTTTTGGAAGAAATTGTTAATTCTTATCTTTTTAAAGACATTTTTGAATTAGAGAGAATAAAAAATAGCAAAGTTTTGATAGACCTTTTGAGATTAATAGCTTTTCAGGTTGGAAATGAAGTTTCTCTCACGGAAATAGGCAGACAATTGGGGATTGATTACAAAACGGTAGCTCGTTATTTGGATCTGTTGGAAAAATCCTTTGTTTTGTTTAACCTAAGAGGCTTTTCCAAGAACCTAAGGAAAGAAGTTACTAAAAAAAGCAAATATTATTTTATAGATAATGGTATTCGCAATGCCATTGTTTCTAATTTTAATGGATTGAATCAGAGAAATGACCAGGGGGCTCTTTGGGAAAACTTTTTGGTGTCTGAACGTCTCAAAACCCAAGCTTATCAGTCAATTTATTCCAATAATTATTTTTGGAGGACTTGGGATCAAAAAGAAATTGATTGGATTGAGGAAAGAGGTGGAAAATTATATGGTTTTGAGTTTAAATTTTCTCCTAACAAAAAACCCAATAAAGAATTTTTAACAGTCTACCCTCAGGCATTGTTAGAAACAATTAACCCAGAAAATTACTTGAAATTTTTCAGAGCTTAGTTCCCAAATTATACCTTGTCATCGCCTTGCAAGGCGATGACTCCCTCAAAGTTTTTTTATATGAATGACGGCATTTATTCTCAAATAACCGATTTTTCTAATTTACTTCAAAGTTATAAGAAAGCCAAAGAGAATAAAACCTCCAGACCTTATGTTATTGAATATAATTGGAAACTGGAAAGCAGTTTAATAGCGTTACAAAAAGAATTAGTAGAGAAGACTTATAAGCCTGGTCATTACAAAACTTTTATTGTTCACGACCCAAAGGAAAGACAAATTTTTGCGGCTCCTTTTAAAGACAGAATAGTACATCATGCCCTATGTAATATTATAGAACCGATTTTTGAAAAAACTTTTATCTTTGATTCTTATGCCTGTCGAAAGGGGAAGGGAACTCACAAGGCAGTAAAACGATTGCAAAAATTTATAAGGGCATTTAAAAATAAGCCCTTTTATATTTTTAAAGGAGACGTGAGGCATTATTTTAATAGCATTGATAGAGAAATTTTGTTTAACCTTATAAAGAAAAAAATTTCTGACCAGACTGCTTTACATTTAATAGAGCAGATTATATATTCAACGCCTGGAACAGTGGGCGTGCCTATAGGTAACTTAACTAGCCAACTTTTTGCTAATATTTATTTAAATGAATTAGACCAATTTGTAAAAAGACAATTGCAAGGGCATTTTTATTGTCGTTACGTTGATGATTTTGTTCTTTTAAAAAGTACTAAAGAAGAGCTTACGGGAAATAAATTGGCCATAAGAGATTTTCTCTATAATCGTTTAAAGTTACAGTTACATCCTCAGAAGCAGACTATTACTCCCAATAAAATTGGCATAGATTTTGTGGGCTATCATATTTTTAGTGACCACATTTTAGTAAGGCAATCTAATATCAAATTATTTTTAAGGCGGTTTAAAAGCGGTAAAATGCCAGAGGAGGCTATTTTCTCTTGTTTAGGACATTTTAAAATTGCCGATAGCTGTGGTTTATATAGGAAAATAAGTAAAATTTATGTACAAAGACACACCGATACTTCAAAAAACTTACGAGCTCGTCTTGTGGCTTTATCCCACTATCAATAAATTCCCTAAAAAACAAAGATTTGTGCTGGGACAACGCTTGGAAAACACTATCCTTAATTTTACCTTGCTTTTAATTAAAGCTAATTACGCACGCAGGAAAGCTTCTATTTTAGAAGAAGCCAGAGAGCAACTTTACTTATTTGTAATTTTACTTAGATTGGCTAAGGATTTAAAATTCATCTCTTTAAAACAATACGAATTCGCTGTAAAAAAGATTTACGAATTAGGCAAAATGTTAGGAGGTTGGCTTAACTATAGTGCTCATGGTTAATTTTTGGTCCAATTTTTAGTTTGTCTGCATTTAATATATAATTAAAAAGGGAAGGGAAAAATATGTTAGGGCGGCCTTCGTGGTGGGAGTTGGAACAACGGCTCCAACGCTGGCTCGTTCAACTTGAACGTGAACAACGCCCCTTCGAACACGAACAACAACATTGGGTTTCGTTGCGCCTTCCGTTATTTATTGCCTAAGTAATTATTAGAGATTAAACAGTGACGGATGCATCCTTTGTTTTTTAAAGAGGAGTAATCTGATAAGCGCAAAGGCATAGCCAGATTTAAAAATCTAAGGATTCTTAAACAGAGCCTTTATATCTACCGTTTCTTTCTCCTGTCTTTTAGTTAACTTAATGATAAAATTTTACGAGCTTGCTGAAAGATAAATAAAAAATGACCAGATAGATTTTTAACATCTCTATCTGGTTTTTGTTTTACAATAATTCTAACAACGATACAGATTGTCACGACCTAACATCCTTGCGATGGCAGAATGGTGAACTAAATTCCAAATTCCAAATTCCAAATTCCCGCGCTCACTCTATTTCTTTAAAACTAGTCCAATCAATTAATCCTCTTAAGGTCTTAAGAGCGGCATCTTGCTTTAAGGAAATGGTCTCCTTGGATATGTCTTTAATAACGGCTTGGGTAGCAAAATTTTTAGAGAAAGCTTCGTCAAAAAACGCCAATTCAAAAATAGCAGTAAAACCGTTATAGCCATCACCTCCACACTCAGGACAACCGATAGGATTTTTTAAAGAATAAGGCTTATCTAAAAGAGTTTTAAAAGCAGGTTTCCATTTTTCCGGAAAAGTTAGAAGTGATTTATTTATAGAAGAAATTTGTTCTAGGTTTGCGGGAGAATTCTTGGAACAAACCGGACATAAATGTCTAACCAATCTTTGGCTTATAATAAGCTTAATGGCTGATAAATCTTGAGGCGCTATGCCAAAATTTATCAGTCTTTCTATGGCTCCGGCGGCATCCAGAGCGTGCACGGTAGAAAAGACCAAATGACCAGTAAGAGAGGCCTGAATCGCAACTTTAGCCGTTTCCGCATCTCTTATTTCTCCCACAAGAATAATATTGGGATTTTGGCGCATCATTCCACGAAGCGCTTTTTCAAAAGTGTAGTCTTTGCTGGCATCAACTTGGGTTTGCACAATGCCATCCAAATGATACTCAATAGGATCTTCTATGGTAACAATTTTAATAGCAGGTCTCTTAATTTTCTGAAGAAGTGCAAATAAAGTGGTTGTTTTTCCAGAGGAGGTTGGCCCAGCCGTTAAAATAAGCCCTTGGGGTTTTTTAATGACGTCACTTAAAGCAGGAATAAGTTCTGGTAGCAGGCCCAAATCCTCGATTTTAAGCATTTGAGTATCTGCTGGAAGAAGTCGGAGAGAAATAACGGGCCCGTAACCCCCGGGAATTATAGAAACTCTAACATCCATAGTCTTATCTTCAGGGAGATTAACTTTAAATCTGCCTTCCAATATTTCTCCTCCTTCTTTTAAAGGCAGCCCAGTGATAGATTTGATGCTAGCAACAAAACGGAAATAATCACTAGTGTTTAGTTCACATAAAAGGGCTAAGCCACTTTCTTCACGTAAATATACCTTGGCAGTTTCTTTTTCAACTTGGCAATTAATATCAGTGGCACGCCTTACTATAGCCGCGGCTATAATATAGTTTAATTTGGCTAAAGGTTCTAGGTCACCGATAAGAGCTGTTAAATTTAAATCTTTATAAGGAGTGTTATTTATTTTATCTAAATGACTTTGATCTATAGTAAGACCACGCCTTAGGGCACTATTTACAATAGAGCCGTATAAGCCCTCTATATAGTCAATATCTCCAGCAACTCGATACACTTCTTCAAGGGTCGTTATACCGTCAATGGCTTTCAAAATACCATCGTGAAATAAGGGAACCATACCATCCTCAATAGCGAGTTGTCTCAAATAATCTAAGCTGCTGTTTTTACCTATGGCTTCATTAATGGTCCCCGAAACGATAAAGTTTTCAAACAAACCAATTTGGCCGATATAGCCTAGATTATGGCAATGTTTGCAGCCGACCGCTTTGTAAAATTGTGGTAATTTTTCTGGCAGACTAACATGAGCGATAGGAGAAAGAATAGAGAAACTTTCCCTAATTTTTTGGCTTGTCTCTTCATCTAAATCATAAACCTTTTTACAATAAGGACACAATTTTCTGATTAATCTTTGACCGATTACCAGTTTTAACGAAGAAGCAATGGCATTCCCGTTTACTCCTAGTTCTAATAGACGAGGAATAGCCCCGGCTGCTTCATTGGTGTGAAGGGTGGATAATACCAGATGCCCAGTTAAGGCAGCTTGAGTAGCAATTTCTGCCGTTTCATTATCGCGGATTTCTCCGATAAGAATAATTTCGGGATCTTGTCTTAAAATAGTAGGCAAACCAGTAGCAAAATTATAGTTTTTGCTTTTGTCTACCTGGGTTTGATTTACCCCGCTTAAGTGATATTCAATAGGATCCTCAATAGAAATTATTTTTAAATGGGGATCAATTTTTTCTTTGAGAGTTGCATATAAAGTAGTAGTTTTACCAGAACCAGTAGGGCCAGTAGTGAGAATTAAACCGTTGGGAGCGCTAAAAACATTCCTGATTTTATCAAGTTCCCATTCGCTAAAGCCTAAGTTATTTAATTTAAAGGTAATTTTTTCTGGATCCAGTAGGCGCATGACAATATTTTCTCCCCAATTGCCAGGTAAAACAGACACTCTGACCTCTAAAATATTTTGATTATCTACAATTGTAAAACGGCCATCTTGAGTTTTGGCTAAGACATTTAATTTAAGGCCGGCGAGAAGCTTAAAACGATCAATTAATTTTTGTCCTATTTTTTTCTCTAAGGTCCCACCATTATAGAGTAATCCATCTAACCGGTAGCGTAATGCTAGCGTTTCCTCGGATGATTCTAAATGAATATCCGATGCTTTAAGAAAAACTGCCGTTTTAATTACGAGAGCCATTAACTGCGATGGGTCTAGGCCCCCCTCAATAGTATTTTTGAGTTCTTCTAAATCTAAACTTTTAGTGACGCTAATATCAATTTTTCCCACTAAACTAATTTTAGGCGGAGTATAGAGAGAATAAACACGCAACGCCTTCAGAAGGCTATCTTTAGAAGTGATATGAAGAATGAGGGTATACCCTTGGCTTTTAAGCTTGGCCAAGCCGCTTTCGGCTTCGGGAAGACGAGGATCAATTGTCGCCACTTTTAGATTATTTTGCCTTTTGTCGAAGACTAAAAGACCACCAACTTTTGCGTCACTTTCGCTCACAAGGCCAGCTATTTCTGGCCTTATATTTAAACGATTTAAGCTGACATAAGGAAGGTGCATTTTGGCGGCAAAACTTTTAGCTAAGCGCTCTGCGCCCAAATCATGTAATTCGTCTAAATCTGTTTGTTTTCTTAAATTAATCATTAGAAATTTAACTTTACAATTATAGCCGCTCTTTTAAATGTTTATTAATACTCAAATGGGTAGTCACGAAACTTATCCTTGTATTTTTTAAAAAGTGGGTTAAGTTTCACGATAGTTCTTCTTGGTTAATTTTACCACAAACTCTTCTAATAAAAAAAGCTTTTATTAGCCAAGAAATGACTATTTTGGTATATTATAACCAGTGTCTCAAGATAATTTTTATATTCAATCTAAGTCTCCAGAAAAAACCATTAAATTAGGTGCCTTTTTAGGAGACTTAGCAACCAAACTTAACAAAAAAACAGCAACTGTTATAGCCTTAAATGGTGTTTTGGGGGCGGGAAAAACGGAGTTAGTAAAAGGTCTAGCCGAATTTCTGGGAGTGAAAGAAAAGATTCTTAGCCCCACCTTTGTATTAGCCAAAGAATTTGATTGCCATAGAGAGCCCTTTAAAAAAGTTTGGCATTTAGATTTGTATCGTTTTGATAAATACACAGATTTAAAAGCCTTAGATTGGCAAGATATTATTCTGGATAAAAATAACTTAGTTTTAGTAGAATGGGCAGATAAGTTTAAGGGACAGTTAGCTTTAGATTATGAAGTTACTCTTAGCGTAGCCGGAGAGCAGACCAGAGATATCGTTATAAAGAAGGCAGAGGTTTAAAATGATATAGAACGTATTTTTTAATTTAACTTATTAAAATTATACAGATTTTAAAAATATAGGACGTATTTTTTAATTTAACTTATTAAATTCTTTTTGACTTTAAAAAATATGGAAAGCCAAGACCAATCGCCAACACCAATACTCCTGCTTATAGATAGCTACGCTCTTTTACATAGAGCCTATCATGCTATACCCCCCTTGACTTCTCCTAAAGGTGAACCGACCAATGCTATTTATGGATTTTTTAGGATACTCTTCAAGGTAGTCCACCATTTTAATCCCGATTATTTAGTGCCAGCCTTTGACCTTCCCGGACCAACCTTCCGACACGAGAAGTACGGCGATTATAAGGCCAAAAGGGTCAAGCAAGAAGCCGATTTTTATGTGCAGATAGATAGGGTCAAAGAAATTATTAAAGAAGCGGGAATAAAATATTTTGAGAAGGCTGGGTTTGAAGCAGACGATATTATCGGGACAGTGAGCCGTTTAGCGTCGGAAGCTGACAGAAATTTAAAAGTAATTATAGTGACAGGAGATTTAGATACATTACAGCTGGTTGATGAACATATTTCTGTTTATACTTTTCACCAGGGAATTAGAAATGAGGTTCTTTATGACCCGCAAAAAATAAAGGAGAGATTTAATCTTAACCCTACCCAATTAATTGACTATAAAAGCATAAGAGGAGATCAGTCTGATAACATTTTGGGAGTGAAAGGAGTGGGAGAAAAAGGGGCTACAAGACTTTTAAACCTATATCCCAACCTTGAAGACATTTATACTGCCATAGAAAACAATACCATTAACGAGAAGCTTTCTTCAGCCAAAGACAAAAATTTAATAAAGAAACTGAAAGATCAAAAAGACCAAGCTTATTTCAGTAAATGCCTAGTGACCATAGATAGACAGGTACCAATTGATTTTAATTTAGAGAGTGTGGCCTTTCCAGGTTTTAATTATGAAGCCCTTTCGCCAATGTTTAAAGAATTAGGTTTTAGTAGCCTGATTAGCAAGGCCAAAGAGGGCACCTTGGACAATAAGGAAGAGGCAAAAACTCCAGTTTCTTACCTAAAAACCAGGGCTATTTCTAAAAAGGAGATTTCTTCTAAAAGAATATCTCCCCCGGCGCTTTTCTAGTGGAGAAAACCATCACGCTCGGACTATAATATTCACTCCTAATGGGCTATAATATCTTAATTAGCAGAGAGAATAACTGCATATGGCATTAGTTAAAAAAGAAGAAAAAACGCAAGCGAAAAAAGCTATTACCAACCAATGGACATTGGCTTTAACTTCTTGGGCAATGATGCCCCTGATTTTCTTGACCCTAGCAATCGGAGTACAGATATTTCTTAATTTTTTATACCTGGGAGAAACTTTAAATTATTTAATTAGTAGTTTGGGTATTCTGTTTTTAATCTTAACCTGGTGGGCATCTCTTACGGCCGTGGTCAAAAATTTTAAGATAAGCACAACTCAAAAACAGATTAGTAATATTCTTTTAAGCATTAATGACCCCGTTATTGCTTACGATGATTCTTTTAGGGTTTTATTTATTAATGCCGCAGCCGAAACGTTACTCGGAGTAAGCAATCAAAAAATTACTGGGCAAAAAATAACCCCAGAGATGAATAATATTTTAGAATATGGATTGTTAGTAAAAATAATGTTTCCTTCACTAGCTCCGGTAGTGTTTAGAACGCAAATGTTAGTTTTCCCGCAAAAAATGGTTTTAAA
>JAVHQB010000070.1:0-8791 GCA_036170905.1 Minisyncoccota bacterium
GGAAGCTATTGCTGGCAGTAATAAATTGGGTTTAATAAGAGATGATTTAATATTTTTAGGTTATCCGGATGGCGGTACTTTAAAACTTTGGCAAAGTTATTGGAACGGACGTTCATTTTTGAATCCTATTACAGCCACCAACAAAGTTCCCTATGAGATAGCCCAAACTTTTGGGGCGGCTTATAATGCCAAATCAATAATAAATAACTTGAGCCAAATAATTGATGGCTATAAGCCGACAATAGTTTTTGCGCCTGCAAATTTAGATAGTCGTCCTGACCATCAAGCAGCCTATTTATTCACTCAGGCAGTAGTGAATGACTTACAACCCAAGCCACAAATGTATACCTACTTAGTACATCAACATTATTATCCTGAGCCATTAAGATATGCTCCCTATGGCTATTTAGTACCTCCAAGCGATATTAGCGAAAATTATTTTAGCTATGTTAATTTCAATCTTACCAAAACGGAAGAGGACACCAAGTATTCCGCTTTAAGCCAATATGCTACCCAAGTTAAGGTGGGGCGCAGTTTGAAAGCTTTTGTACGTCAGAACGAAATTTTTCTCAAAGCCAAGGAATCAAATTTATATTATACAGGGCTAACATGGTCGAATATTACTGTTGCCCCCGTAGAATTAGACATCCCGCTTAACTTGCCTACTAATTACGCCTTTGGATATTTGGGCAAGGGTTTTCACATCACAGAATTTGAGTTAGTTAATGATAAAAACGACATTAATCTATTGTTTAAGATCGGCTTTGCTGGTAAAATAGGCTTTGGTTCCAGCCTGTATCTTTATTTTTACCCGCAGTATTCTCATGTAGATTTTCAAGAAACACCCAAGTATTTGATAGTGATTTCTAATAATTTAAGAAAGTCGGTTAGAGTGATAGATTTATCTACGTCGAAAAAAGAATATTTTGATTTAGATTTTGTATTAAAAGAGCAAAATATAGAATTTAAATTCTCCAAAGCAAACTTACCCACGTCAGAACTTATCGGAGCCTTTACCGCCTTTAAGGGCTATATAGAAAAATTAAGAGTATACGTCACGCCTTGGCAATGGCACAATCTCTAAATATCAATTAGTAATAATTTTATGGCGGCTATAGAATTAAAAAAGCCAACTAGCGCTAAAAAAATAGCGGCATTGGAAAAGGAGATGGCTCGTTTAGAAGAATTAGCTTGTACTCGATTTTTTGGTTGGCATCTATAATCGACGCGGATTTTTAAAGTTTGGTCAAACCCCTTTTAAAATGGCTGTCCAGTCCCATAATTATAATCGACGTGAAGGTGAAAAAGCTAAGAATTTATGCCTAGTTCTTTTAGATGTAGATAGATTAAAATATTACAATGATACCTATAACTATGTTTGCGGAGATGTTGTTTTAAAAGCGTTAGGTTCTTATTTCAGCGCACATCTGCGGGAGACAGATGTTTTTGGCCGCTGGGGTGGAGATGAATTTGTTATTCTGCTACCACTTACTGAAACTCAGACAGCTTTTGAAATAATGAGCAACCATGTTAAAAGCTTTTCTCGAGTAACTCCCATTGCTATAAAAAAGAAATACCATAATACACAATTGGCTAAAGAAGTTATTACTTTTTCCTTTGGGATAGCAAGCCTGGGTAAGGAAAAAACTATTCAAGCTTTGGTTAACAAAGCTAATAAAAGTCTTCAGTTAGCTAAAAAGCAAAAGAATGCTATAGTGATGGCGAAAAAATAAAGATGGATAGTCAATTAGAAGAAATTAAAAGCAGGCTAGATATAGTCCAGGTTATAGGGGAATACGTAAAACTCTCCAAAGCTGGCTCTAATTATAAGGGTCTTTGCCCTTTTCACAATGAAAAAACTCCTTCTTTCATAGTTTCTCCTAGCCGACAAATCTTTCATTGTTTTGGCTGTGGAGTCGGGGGTGATGCTTTTGGTTTTCTCATGAAAATGGAGCATTTAGAGTTTCCCGAAGCTCTTAAAATATTAGCTACTAAAGCTGGAGTTGAATTAAAACCTCGCGATGCTAAATTACAATCAGAACAGAATACCCTTTTAGAAATTAATGAATGTGCCGTTCAATTTTTTAGAGCCAATTTAGCCAAAGATCGGGAAGTTTTAGATTATCTGTTAGAAAGGGGATTAACGCCTGACACTGTTTCACAATTTGAAATCGGATTTGCCATGGATGATTGGCAATCCCTGGCCAAACATCTCTCGGGGAAGGGTTATAAGGCTGGCAATATTTTAGGGACAGGCTTAGCTCTACTTGTAGGCGAAGGCGAGAGCGGAAAAATCTATGACAGATTTAGGGGGAGAGTAATGTTTCCCCTGAAGGATGCTTTTGGTAGAACCGTGGGCTTCACTGGACGCATTTTTGATAAACGTTCTTTAAAAACAGTGAAAGACCCTAAAGCCGTAGGTAAATATGTTAATACCCCCCAAACTTTGGTGTATGACAAAAGCAAGGTTCTTTATGGTTTAGACGTCACTAAAAATAATCTAAGGAAGAAAGACCAAATAGTAGTAGTAGAGGGACAAATGGATATGCTTATGGGGTGGCAAAGCGGCTTAGATAACATAGTGGCTTCCTCGGGTACGGCCCTCACTGCTTATCAATTAGCTATTCTCAAAAAATACTCTGAGAATTTAATTTTGGGTTTTGATATGGATGAAGCCGGTCAGAACGCCGACGAAAGAAGCATTGCCCTGGCCCTACAGAAGGGTTTTAGGGTAAATATCCTAGAACTATCTGAAGGTAAAGATATGGCTGATTTTAGCCGCGAGCACAAAGATGAGGTTAAAGATCTTCCCACTAAGGCTATACCGGTAATGGAATTTTATTTTAACCTTTCAAAAAACAAGGGTGATGCGAATAATTTAGAAGGCAAAAAATCGATTGTTTCCTATCTCTTGCCAAAAATTAAATATTTGCCAAATTTGATAGATCGATCCTATTGGCTTTCTCAATTAGCTGGTTTTACTGGCGTCGACTTCTCTGTTCTAGAAGATGAACTTTTAAAAGTAAAAGAGGAAATTTCTTATAGGGCCGATGTGCCAAACGAGGAAGCAGAAGTTTATAGCTTGAGCAATAATAAATTAATTGATAGAAGAGAGATTCTTTCTAAAAGAACCTTAGCTCTTCTTTTAAAAAGTGATTACCAAAGCGGAGCGTTGGTCAAAATTTTGGAAAAATATCATCTTTTCTTTGATGCCCTAGAACAAACGCTAATAGAGCAACTTGTTTTAGCTCCCGAACTGCAACACGCTTCACATCAAGAACTTATTAGCAAAGAGTTAGACACTAACTTGGTAAATCAATTAGACGAGTTGGAGCTCTATGGGGAAAATGAGTGCAACATTTTAACCATTACTAAATGCGACCTCAAGGCAGAAATTGAAACTTCTTTAAACGAGCTCAAACAATTATATTTTAAAAATGAAATGAGCCGCCTGAGCAACCAAATAATAGAAATAGAAAAAGCTGATTCAGAAGACAATGCTCAAATACAAAAAATAGGAGAGCTTATGGAACAGCTCAAAGGGCTAGCGATACAGAGTCAGGAGTATTGGCCCTTGAATTAATTAAAAACTTTGTTATAACTATTGCGCTATGTCAAATACAAAAAACAAAAAAAGGAAGGTCAAAAAAAATAGCAAACGATCAAAGACCAAGATAAAAGCCAAGAAGCCCTCTAAAGTCAAAATTAAGAGCCGCAGGGGGATTAAAAAGACCCTTCCTTTTAAAAAGAAGCCAGTCAAATCTAAGAAAGCTAAGATTAAAGTTAAAATTTCCAAGAAAAAAAAGGTAGCTCCCAAAAAAATCTCTCTAAAAATCAGGCGCAAGAGAAGGGATGAAAAAACTCTTATTTTAGAAGAACTTGTTTCTAAGGGGAGAGAAAGAGGCTTTATTACTCAATCAGAAATTTTAAAAGCCCTGCCCAATGTTGAAAAAGATATTGGTCTTTTGGAAGATCTTTACGATAAATTATTTCAAAATAATATTGAAGTTGTCGAAACTCAAGATTTTATAAACAGCAGTAAAGAAGAAGAGGTTAGCCGTGACGAACTAGAAAAACTCATTAGTGCCGAAAGCTTGCGTACCATGCCAGATAATGTTCAATCTTATTTGACTGAGATCGGAAAAATTCCCTTGCTTACTACTTTAGAAGAAAGAGAAGTTGCTAAAAAATGCCAAATGGGGGACGAAGAAGCACGCCAGAAAATGATTCAAGCCAATTTGAGATTAGTTGTCAGTATTGCTAAAAAATATGTTAATCGCAGTAAGCAGCTTAGCTTTTTAGACTTAATTCAAGAGGGAAATATTGGCTTATCACGGGCTGTTGATAAGTTTGATTGGCACAGGGGTTTCAAATTCTCTACCTATGCCACTTGGTGGATTAGGCAGTCTATTACCCGGGCTTTGGCCGAACAGGCGAGAACCATCAGAATTCCCGTCCATATGGTGGAAACCATGACCAAATTCAACCAGAAAAAACACGAACTAATGCAGCAACTGGAAAGAGAACCGACCCCAGAGGAGATCGCCGTGGAAATGAACGAAACTGTCGAGAAGATTAGAAATATTATTAAAATTTCTCAGGAAACCCTTTCACTGGATCAACCCTTAGGACATGATGAAGATAGTAATACTATAGGAGATACTCAACAGGATAATAACAGCCTCAGTCCAGTGGACCAAACCGTTAACGTTCTTTTAAAAGAAGAACTGCAGAAAGCTTTGAGCACCCTTACAGAAAGGGAGAAAGAAATTATTACTATGCGCTTTGGTTTAGAAGATGGGGTGATGCACACTCTTGAAGAAGTCGGAGAGGCTAAAGGGGTTACCCGGGAAAGAATTAGGCAAATAGAAGCTAAGGCCATAGAAAAAATACGTGGCAACCAAGATTTAGTAGGAAAACTCAGAGAATATAAGAATTACTAAATTAAAAAACCAATCTTGAAAAAGGTTGGTTTTTTAGTGCTTATTTATTTTTGTCTTGGTAAGACTGAAAGCATCTACCAATTTCTTTTAAAGCAAATTCCCGGTTTTCCCAACCCTCTACATTTGAGAATTTGTTATCTTCAAGTGTCTTATAATCGTCAAAAAAATGATTAATCTCTTTGAGAAGATGCTCATTTAAATCTTGAATATTAAACACTCCAGCCATACGGGGATCATTCTCCACTACTGCTAAAATTTTGTAATCTAAACCCTTCTCATCTGTCATTCGGAGTGCGCCAATAACTCTGGCTTTTAAAATACACCCCGGGAAGGAGGGCGATTCAGTAATCACCAAAATATCTAAATGGTCGTCATCGTCGGCAAGAGTTTGAGGAATAAAACCATAATCAGTTGGATAAAAGATAGGAGAGGACAAAATCCTGTCAAGCCTAATGGCACCTAGTTCTTCATCATATTCATACTTATTACGCCCTCCCTTAGGAATTTCTATGACGGCATTAACTATACCTAGTTTTGTATCACCTACACCAAGATTATTTAGTAGCATAATTAACTTGTTTCTGATTATTTATTGCTAGTTTATTATAATACATCTTTTTAATCAACTCGTTGAGAACAGTATAAATTACTAGTAAGCCCGCTATAATTAGCATTCCTTCTTTTGGCGGACGCACAAAAAATAAATATTTTTGTCCCAAAGGAAGGTAGGGGAGACCAATGCCGATAACTAAAGTTAATAAACACATTGGAATGAGCGCCTTACCGACTTTAGTTGTTTTCCAAATTGGTTTTCGGGAGCGTATCGAAAAGATTAAAATAATTTCGGTGAGAAGACTCATTATATACCAGAGCGTAGGCAAGGTAGTTTGCGTATAGCGCCGTAGTAAGAAGAAGAAAACAAAATCTATGAAGGAACTGCCAACGGCTAGCATAAGAATAAGGGGGAGAATGTTTTTTATTTGATAGGTTTTTGTTTTATGCAGCTCAGAGGGATCAACTGTGTCACCGGCGATAGCTAATAGCGGCAAGTCGCTTAAAATATTTTCCAAAAGAATTTGAGGCGGTAGCATTGGTAAAAAAGTCAAAACTAAAGATAGAACGGCCACAGAATAGAAATTCCCAAAATTACTAGCAAGAGCGCATTTGATATACTTATTGATGTTGGCAAAAATAATCCTGCCTTCTTCAATACCTTTAATAATAGTTTTAAGATCTTTATCTAATAGCAGAATGTCAGCGGCTTCTCTGGCGACATCACTAGTTTGACTTACTGCTAAACCAACATCTGCCACTTTTAACGCAGGAGCATCATTTATGCCTTCACCAAGGTAACCGACACTGTATTTTTCTTGTAAAGTTTTTATAATTTTGAGCTTTGTTTCAGGAGCAATACGAGCAAAAATTTGATGATTTTCCAATATTTCAAACCACTGACTATCTGGTACAGCTTCAAGATCCTTGCCAATAATTACTTCACGCATATCTTTAATAAGACCGACTTCTTGACCTATTTTTCCCGTAACTTCGGGACTGTCTCCAGAGATAATTTTTACCTGGATACCCAATCTTTCGGCCGCGTTAATAGTAGATTTAGCCGTTGATTTCAAGGGATCAATTAAAGTAATAAGACCCAAAAATTGGCAGTCCTTTTCATCTTGTTCGCTAAAATCATTACCCTCCCAATGTTTATAAGCGACAGCTAATACTCTCTGGCCACTAAGGCTAGCCTGGCGTTCAATCTCTAACCACTTTTTAAGATTTGCCTGGTCCAAAGTACTCAACCCTATAATAACCTCAAAAATTCCGCGAGTAATCAAAACATTGTGCGTGCCATCGTTATATAGAGCGCTCTCATGCATTCTTTTGAAATCAAAAGGAATAGTCCTTAATAACTTATAAGACTTAAGGACTGAAATTTGGTCCTCGTTAAGGTAATTTTTTAGGGCTATATTTAATGGTTCTTGGGAATCTATGCCGCCGAGTGTTGAATAAAGCAAACATTGCTCCTTGTCATCGCTATAAATACTATTAACCGTAAGTTTGTTTTCAGTTAAGGTACCAGTCTTATCGGTACAAAGAATTTCAATATTACCCAATTCTTCTATGGAAGAAAGTCTTTTAACTATAACCTTATTCTTGGCTAAATGCAGTGCCCCCTTCGACAAATTTAAAGTAATGACGGCTGGTAGCGCCTCGGGTACTATACTGATAGTCAAAACTAAACAAAATACCAAAAAACTACCAAAATTTTCTTTTCCTTTGATTAATAGATTTGCTGCTAAAATAAGCAAAATAGTAATCAAAACAGTTTTTATAATTATTTTAGAAAAATCTAGAATTTCCTTTTCATATAAACTTTTTTTGGAAACAGTAAAAGCTAAATCTACTATTTGACCTACTTGCGTTTGCATGCCCGTTCCAAAAATAATAGCTAAACCATTACCGTCGATTACAGTGGTACCTGCAAAAACAATGTTTTGAGCCTCAAAAATAGATTGGGATTGAGAATTAATTTCGCCCAATACCTTATTAATATTTTTGGATTCTCCCGTTAGCACAGACTCATCAATACTTAAATTATTAGCTTCTATGAGACGAGCATCGGCAGCGATTAAGTCGCCCGCTTTAAGTATCAAAATATCTCCAGGAACTATATTTGCTTTAGAAATTTCTTCAATATGGCCATCTCTTAAGACAGTAGTTGTATATTGGATATAGTGATTTAATAGCTGAGTTATATGATTGGCCTTATATTCTTGGAAAAAACTAATAAAGATATTAATTACAGTAAAAACTAAGATAAGTTCGCCATCTAAGTGTTCGCCCAAAATAAAAGAAATGGCAGCTGCCAGTATAAGAAGATAAACAAAAACAGATTTAAATTGATTGAGTAAAATGCGCCACCAGTTATTATTGGCTGAACGCCAATTATTAGCGCCAACAATTTTAAGAACTTGCTCCGCTTGGCCATAGGATAAACCATGAGGACCGCTTTTTAATGCGGAATAGATATTATTTAAATTGGTGACAGAGGCTTCTTTGTAATTCATATATTTAGTAAAACGTTTTAATGCGTAGGCAATTATATCATTGCTGATTGGCCATAACAAACAAACCACCAATAAAATAACTCAAGATTATTATTTATTAGCCCTTCTTAAAGCAGATTGAAATTTATTGTATGTGGCAGAATGTTTTAAGCGCAGAGACTTCTTCGGATGACAATTTCAAGTTATTGCCCTGATTAACTGTATACATTATTGCATCGACATTACTAAAATGCTTAAAACCGAGAGCGTGGCCGAATTCGTGAGTCAAGACACGCACCAATTTAGTATAATTATCAAACTGGTAAACAATTATTTCTTCTCCGGACAAATCTTTTTTGTAGACTCCCTCCTGAAATTCGGTTTCCTGTCCCGATCCAATGTTATTATATTTATTAACATTAAGATTAAGAGCGGTTGCCAATCTGTTTAAAACGTTAGCAGTAGCGTTAATAGTATCTACTAAGTTATTAAGATCATTCTGAAGAGATTTTATTTGAGTGGAGAGTTCCTCTAAACGTGTCCTATCTTCGGTTAGTTTGTCGTATTCAGTTTTGGGGGCACCGCCTCTTTTATTCCAATAGTTTACCTGTTTTTCATATTCAGTATTGGCGGTTTCGTAATCGCGGATTAGATTCTCTAGACTTTGTTTTTGGGAATTATAGTCAGAGGATAAGGAACTATATTTTATTTTTAGGGCATCGTAGGTTTTTTGGTCATCATTAATAGCCAAACCTAATTGCCGCAGTTTGACAGTAGATTCTTGACGGCTATCGTACA
>JAVHQB010000071.1:0-8682 GCA_036170905.1 Minisyncoccota bacterium
CCTGCAAAAATAAGATCTTCATTTTTCTCGATTCTGATGTTTTTGGGGCTCTGCTCTCCAAGCGTCCAACGAACAGCGTCAACAATATTAGATTTGCCGGAACCGTTAGGGCCGACAATAGCTGTCACCGATTCTGGAAATTCTAAGCTAAAATCTTTAGCGAAAGATTTAAAGTTTTTCAGTTCTACTTTTGAAAGAAACATAGGTATTTAGTATTTAGCTAAACCGTTCTTAGCGGCATCCTCTTCGGCCTCCTGCTTGGATTTACCAGAGCCCTCTGAAATTTCTTCGTCTCCCAAATATAAACCTACTTTGAAGATTTTTTTATGGTCTGGACCAGAAGAACTAAGGGTTTTATATTTAGGAGTTTTTTTGAAGCGTTCTTGGGCCATTTCTTGAAATAAACTTTTGCTATCTCGATAGCTATTTTGTTCAAGTATTTCATGATAACGCGACATAATATTTTTGACAATGAAATCGCTGGCGATATCAAGGCCTTGATCTAAATAAATAGCACCAACGACTGCCTCAAGAGTATCGGCTAAGATAGCCGAAGACGAGCTGGTAATGTTTTTACTTTCCCCCTTAGAAAGTCTTAAATATTTATTAATACCCAACTCCTTGGAAACTATAGTCAGACTATCAGTGTTCACCAAGGCTGCTCGTATGTTTGTTAAAAAACCTTCTTGCTCTGAAGGAAACTGCTTATATAAATAAATAGAACTAGCTAGTTCTAAAACGGCGTCTCCCAAAAATTCTAAGCGTTCATTGTGATGCTTTTCCTCATAGCGGTGTTCATTTAAATAGGAACTATGGGTCAAGGATTCCTTTAAGAGGTCCTCATTCTTCCAGGTAAAATTAAAAATCTTTTTTAATTGCTCGTTATTGCCAGAAACTCTTTCCATATTATTTATTTAGAGGGTTCTATTTTAATTTCTTTTTGACTCCCTACTTCCAAACCCATTTCTTTAACAACAGTACCTAAAATTCCATTTACAAATCTTCCTGCCGAATCTCCGCTAAAATTTTTAGCTAATTCAATAGCTTCATTGATAGCCACTTTTGGAGGAACGGCTTTTTTATCTCCGAAAAGGAGCTCGTAAAGACCAAGCCTCAAAATGTTTCTATCCAAAATTGTCGTCTTGTCTATGGTCCAACCTGGAGTACAAGCCGTAATAATTTTGTCGATATCTTCCCTCTTAGAAATCACTCCCAAAAGGAGTGATTTAGGGTATTTAGTATCATCTAAACCAGAACCGAAATCTTCAAGGTTGCGAGCATAAGTTAATTGTACTTTTTCTGCATCAGTCATTTGATTATTAAAATCCAGCTCATATAGAGTCTGTACAACTATGGAACGACTTAAATGACGGGAAGACATGGGATACTAAAAGTTTGTAAAGTTTTTAAAGTTCATAAAGTTATAAAGTGAATTCAAATATTCGAACCCCACTTGATAAACTTGATAGACTGTTTTACTTGCTCTCTTTGCTGCTTTCCTTGAGCTCTTTGGCCTTGGCCTTTTTCTCTTTTTTATCTAGTTTAGCCATTACATCTACCACCATTTTTCCATTATAGTAACCACAATTGGGACAGACTTTATGGGATAAAGATGGTTTGTGACAGTGGGGACAACTAACCAGTTTGGAAACAGTTAATTTTAGTTGCGCTCTCCTGTTGTCGCGGCGGTTTTTAGAAAAATGTCTTGCAGGTACTCCACCCATAATATATGTTTAAAATTTTATTCTTTTTTAATTTTTTTCTAATATGACCTTATTATTAACACAAAAACAGGGCAAGGACAACTATGATTGCCCTTCTACCTCCTTTTTGAGCTGATTAAGACCCCGGTGGAGGATAACTCTAATGTTGCCAGGAGTCTTGTTTAAGATTTTAGCGATATCTTCTATATCTAAATCTTCCAGATAATGCCAAACTACTACTTCCCAATAAGGAGATTTCAGTTTGTTTAATTGCGATTGCAAAAGCTTTATATTCTCCTCTTGAGCAATAGAATTATCCATTGAAGGGTCAATAGTAGCAATCGCTTCCGCTTCAGTTTCATCTAAAGAAAAAACAGCCTGGCCTTTTCGACGGTAGCTGTCTATAAGCAAATTCTTGGCTATTCTATAAAGAAACGCTTGCAAAGATAAAATATCCTGAGAATTCAGTTTCGTATTTTTTTCAGACTTACTTAGAAAATTTAAGAAAACCTGGGAAGTGATATCTTGGGCTTCTTCCTTGGAATTAACCCTTAAATACACAAATCGATAAATTTTCTCTACGTAAGTATCATAAATTTTTGAGAATTCTTGAGAGTCCATCTATTAATTCATTTTATCTCCCCTGGGGCGCACCACAAAAAGCCAATTTCTGGCTTTTAAACTGTTTATCAGCAAACCCGGAAACATTCAGGAGATGGCTTAGCTTAGCATGTTTAGCTTTACTTGTAAACCAAAAACTTGAAAATTAATCTCCTTCTTAGCCCCCAGACAGACGAGCCTTTCTTTTAATTATGGGCCGTGGAGATAAGAGGGCCCAATCTTTGTCGCTGGATACCTCATCCTCGACATCACTTTTTTCCTGAGTATCAATTTGGCTTTCTTGTTCTGCTATTTCTGGCTCCTCTACAGTTTCCTCTTCTTTGTTTTCTTCTTCTACGACTTTACTACGACGACGTAGGCTGGCTTCTGAGCCAGTCTCTTTCTCCCTTTCGCCCTCAACAGTTAATTTCTTAGAAGTGAGTTTCTGTTCTACCTTGGGCATAACTATAGTCAAAACACCGTTTTTACTGAAATTCGCCTTGGCTTTGTCAGGATCAATATCGGTTGGTAGAAGAATGGTACGTGAGAATTCTCCATAGAAACACTCTTGATAATAATAATTTTTACCAGAAATTTCTTTGCTTCTTATCCTTTCTCCCTTAATGGTCACTAAATCGTGAGCTATGGAAATATCTAAATCGTCTGGATTGAGGCCAGCTATTAAGGTTTCAATTACTATATTATTACCGTCTGCGTACACATCAACGGTTAACTCCCCCTCTTCGCTTTCAAGGGGGTAATTAGAATTTTCGGCAACAGCTATTTTTTTAGTAAACATATCGCAATAGTTTTTTATTTAACTAAACCATTATAACTTATCAGTTAATGCTGAGGCATCATAACTTATCAGTTTAATAGTTACTGCTATTATAACTTGTCAGTTAATGTTGTTACATTATAACTTTTTAATTGTTTTTATTCAACTAAAAATCTAACGATAAAAGTCACGATTACTTAAACTCTTGGGACGGCTTTCTAAAAATTGAAAGAACCATAATAAAAGCACTGCTAACATAAAAAGCAATCCGCCCAAAGGAATTATTAAGCTCTCTTGGGAAACAATCAAAGAATAGTTGAAGAGGGTGTGAATCACGGTGGTAATACTTAAGCCTGCAAAAATTAGCTTAGTTACTTGACTAGCTGAATAGCCACGTTTTACCCCCCATCCCCAAGCTGCTCCTATAATAACAGCCATAAGAGCATGCAAGAAGTTGGCCCCCAAGAATCGCCCTCCCAAAAGACTTAGAAGCTCTAAATAATTTGTTTTGCTGACTGCAAAAGAAAAAACCGCTACCAGATTTTCTAAACTAGCAAAGCCCAGGGCACCGGTCACCAGATAGATAATCGGATCTAAACATTCATTATAGAAAGAATTGCGCTTAATCACTAAATAAACCATGAGAAATTTAACAGACTCTTCTATGAGAGCGCTACTAAAACATAGCCATAAACTACGCTGGACCATTTGGGTGCCATTAAAAAACACGACGTTTTTGAAAAGAAGCGTTTCTAATAACCAGATAATGGGTCCCATTAAAAAACCACTCAGATAAACCCACATAAGCCACTTGAATGGTTCCGGATGTTTTCTATCTTGCCAAAGAAAGAAAAACAACCAAAAAATGATGGGAATAAGGCTAAGGATATAGAAAACAATAAAGATTAGGGTCTTTTCCATAAACTTATTTAAGAAGCTTTGGGCCAGCTCTCAGTAATTAATAAGCCATGTTTCCCGGGAAGAAATTGCCAAATATATTCAGTAGCAAAGGGCACATAAGGATGTAAGAGCCTAAGGCAATTTTTAAGAACATAGTACAAAACGTGGCTTGTCTCCAGGCTGGAAGATTTTTTACTTTGTTCGAGATAAAGGTCGCAGAAATCGTGCCAGAAAAACTGGTATAGATGTTGAAGGCTTTGACCAAAACGTTCTTTGCTTAAATCGGCTTCTGTTTGTTTAACAATTTTTCCTAGCTTTTTTAAGATTTGTTTGTCGTATTTATTTAATTTATCAGATGTAGGTTTTTTATCGGTATAAGTTTTGTCTTTCAAATTGAGGATGACGAAACGCGAAGCATTCCATAATTTATTCAGAAACTTTTTCCCGCTCACAATAAACTCTTCATTAAAACGAATATCCTGAACTCCGGTTGCTTGCCAAGTCAGGCCAAAGCGAGTGGCATCAGCCCCATAGGTGTTGATGAGAAGAAGCGGATCAATTCCTGTGCCCAAACTTTTGGACATTCTCTTCCCTTCTTTATTCATAACGGTAGCATGGATGTATACTTTCTCAAACGGCACTTTGCCCGTGAATTCGATACCAGAATAAATCATGCGCGTAATCCAAAGATGGAAAATATCGCGCGCACTTGTCATGTAATTAGTAGGATAATAGGTTTTAAAATCGCGACATTTTTTATCCACGACTTTATCTCCTGTCCAACCTAAAACGGCAAAGGGCCAGAGCGCTGAAGAAAACCAGGTATCTAAGACATCTTCTATTTGTAGCCAATCATTTTTGCCACATTCTGGACATTTGCTTTTAGGCTTGTTAGTGGAAATCATGGGATGCAATTGGTTGGTATCACAATTGCAATACCAGACTGGCATCCTGTGTCCCCACCAAATTTGGCGGGAAATACACCAGTCCTTAACATTTTTAAGCCAATCGAAATAGGTTTTCTCGAAATTTTTAGGAACAATTTGCACTTCTTTATTTTTGACGGCTTTGGCGGCCACTGCACCTAAATCTTTCATTTTTAAGAACCATTGGTTAGAAATTTGGGGTTGGATTTCGGTACCGCAACGCATACATACCGGTAGACTTAGATCATAATCCTCTATTTTTTCTAATAGACCCAAGCTTTTTAGCTCTTCAACAATTTTTGCTCGGCCTTCAGTCATTTTGAGACCTTGATATCTTTCCGGTGTAATAGCATTGAAACGGCCGTGGTCATCAATAACACTGACAAACTCTAAATTGTGTCTTTGCCCTATTTCAAAATCAACGGGACTATGAGCGGGAGTGACCTTTAGGGCGCCTGTGCCAAAATTTTTATCTAAAATCTTGTCGGCAATGATAGGAATTTCTTTGTTCACTATGGGAAGGATGGCATACTCGCCAACGAGATTGGTATAGCGCTTGTCCTTGGGAGCAACTGCAATAGCAGTATCTCCCAACATAGTTTCGGGACGAGTGGTAGCCACAGTAATGCAACCACCTCTTTTTAAGGGGTATTTGATATACCAGAGACTACTCTTTTCCTCTTTGTATTCTACTTCAAGGTCAGAGATACTGGTGTGACATCTGGGACACCAATTCACTACACGGTTACCTCTATAAATAAGCCCTTTTTCATAATAATGAATGAAGGCGTTTTGCACTGCCTTCTGATAAGTCTTATCTAAAGTAAAACGCAGTCTTGACCAATCAGCCGAAATCCCCAGGGTTTTAAATTGCTCTAAAATAGTGTCGCCTGATTTTTCTTTCCATTGCCAAACACGCTCTTCAAATTTTTCTCTACCTAAATCGAAGCGGCTTAAATTTCCCTTACGCAATTCTTTTTCCACAACGTTTTGGGTAGCAATACCAGCATGGTCAATACCAGGGATCCATAGTACTTTGTAGCCCTGCATTCTTTTTTGTCTGACGACAATATCAGTGAGAGTATTTTCAAGAGCATGTCCCATATGCAATGACCCCGTAATATTAGGAGGAGCCATAGCTATTGTAAAACTTTTCTTTTTAGTTTGGGATTGTTTATCCGGATTAAAACAGCCCTTCTTTAACCAAGTAGCATAAATTTGTTTTTCTACTTCAAGCGGATTGTAACTAGTATTTTCTAAAATATTTTTCGTAGACATTTCTAAGAAGCTCTTTTTAAAACCTTAAAAACGTTCTCTTTTTAAACTTTGGATTTAGAAGTTTAAAATTCGGCCTATTTTTAAATTCGAATTTATTTGAGAATTTAAAACCATTCTATTTTTAAACGTTGAATTTAAAGTTTAAAATCGTCCTATTTTTGTAAAAATTCGTTTTACTTTATTGTCAGATTAGCACAAACATCTAAATCGCGCCAACTACTTTTGGCTCCTTTTAAATACCTCAGATAAGCGGCGGCGGCAATCATTAAAGCATTGTCAGTAGTTAGGGCCATAGGTGGAGTAAAGTATTGAACACCCGGCATTTCTTCTTTTAGCCTTACCCCGAGAACTTCTCGCAATTTAGCATTAGCCGAAACTCCTCCACCAATCCAAACAGATTTCACTTCTTTCTCTTTAGAAGCTCTCACTGTTTTGGTGACCAAGGTATCTACTACAGCATTTTCAAAGGAAGCAGCTAGATCTGCCACAATTCTATTCGGCTTTTTTGTAATATCGTAGGGTTTTGGTTTTATTTTTAATTTTTGCACGGTATATAAAACAGCCGTTTTAAGCCCAGAAAAGCTAAAATCATAATTAGACCTATTAAGCATAGGACGTGGAAAAGTATATTTGGAATCGTCTCCATAGGTAGCAGCTTTAGAAACAAAAGGTCCACCAGGATAGCCTAAATTAAGAAGGCGTGCGACTTTATCAAAAGCTTCTCCGGCAGCGTCATCCAGAGTTTCCCCGAGTAGCTTATATTGAGTAAAATTCTTGAGATAAATAATTTGGGTATGACCGCCCGAAACTAAAAGACAAATAGCGGGAAATAATTTGGGTGCTGTCTTAAAATCAAAATCAATGAAGTTGGCGAAAAGATGGCCTTCCAAATGATTCACTCCTAAAAGAGGTTTTTGCCAGAGGAAACTTAGGGTGCGGGCAAAATTAACACCTACCAAGAGGGCTGGCTTTAGCCCCGGTCCGTAAGTGACGGCTATCAAATCAACTTTAGAGGATATTTCTTCAAGCGTCATCTTGCTTTGTTTGGCTAAGCGCTTAAGCACGGGGAAAATATTTTTCTGATGTTCGCGAGCAGCTAAAATAGGCACTACTCCTCCGAATTTCTTATGGACTTTTATTTGATTGGAAATGACACTGGCTATTTTTTTGAAGTGAGGCTCTTTTAAATCACCTGTCGCATCAAGAAGTGCTAAGGCAGTATCATCACAAGAAGTTTCTATTCCTAAAATAAGCATGGCAGAAGTTTATAAAGTTCTTAAAGTTTATAAAGTTATAAAGTGAATAGAAAAGTATCTAATAATAGCACAAAATAATTCTTAGCTCTATTGCTCCCAAGGAAAATCGTGTCCAAAGGATCCCCAAGAAGCTACTTCCTTATAAATTGGTTTTAGAAGATTGAATCTTTTTATGATAGCTCGTGGGCTCAAATCATAATCCTCTACATTTTTGATTTTGCCGTCACAAACTGCCTGAGCCATTAAGGGCCGATCATAGCCTATAACATAGGCTAGGCGCACTAAGGTTTCATGGGCTTTATATTTTTTTAGATAATCTAACGCAATTTTTCTAGCCATATAAGCTCCGCTCCTATCTACTTTAGTAGGATCCTTGCCAGAAAAAGCACCTCCGCCTACTGGTACCCTGGGGCCATAACTATCTATTACTATTTTCCTTCCTGTTAAACCCGTATCTGCTTCGAATCCCCCACAGTCCCAGTCCCCCGCTTGGTTAATATACATTGTTTCAGCTTTTAAATTATTGTTTTTCAAAAATTGTTGAATAAGTGACTTTAGGACTAAACTTTTTATGCTTTGAAAACTAGCCACAAGGGATATTATTTTATTATCTTCTAAGGTTATTTGGGTTTTGCCATCGGTAGGGTTTCTTTTATAAATAAACTGACACAAACTTCTGGCTAAATAATATTCTTGAGGAAGATGCGCTTTATTTTCGTCACAGGCATAGCCAATCATTATCCCTTGGTCCCCGGCGCCGCCTTTATCTACTCCCCGGCTAATTCCAGAGCTCTGCCTAACAACTTTTTCTATTATTTTATATTGACTATCCTCTGTACCCAAAAGAGAATTTACAATAGATTGGTAATTAATATGAGCTAAGCTAGTAATTTCTCCCATAAAAACTATTTGCTTATGCCCACCCATTACCTCTATGGCCACTCGACTCTTTCTATCTTGCTTCAGGCAGGTGTCCAATACCATGTCTGCTAATTGGTCGCAAATCTTATCTGGGTGCTTAGGGCTCACGCACTCTGCAGTGTATATTTTATCCATACCCGAAAATAAAATTAAAATTAACAAATCCCAATTAAAAAAGCCACTTTAAAGGTGACTAAAATATCTTTTTATCATTCCTCTAAGGATAGATTTAGCACTTTATCTTTTAAATCAAATGGTTTAATGACAAGTTGCTGGCGGTTCATTGGGCTATTTCCCTCCCCGCTCTCTTGATAAAACTT
>JAVHQB010000072.1:0-1781 GCA_036170905.1 Minisyncoccota bacterium
TTCTACTAGTGGCATTATCCCTGGTATTAAAAACTTTACAGAAGAGAATTGGCAAATTAATTTAGCAATTTCTCTCCATGCTCCGAACAATATCCTACGCTCACAGCTCATGCCTATAAACAATACTTACCCTTTAGAACAGTTAATGCCAATTCTTGATAATTATGTTTTAAAAACTAATAGACGCTTAATGATAGAATATCTTCTTTTGGGTGGAATAAATGATAATGAAAAAGAGGCTCAAGAACTAGTAGCCCTCATTCATTCTTATAAAAATATTTCTCGTCTTTGTCTGGTAAACCTAATTATTTATAATCCTACTAAAGATAATTATGGCCACTGGGATAAATTTAAAGCTCCCAGTAATCTGGCTTTTAAAAATTTTGGAGAAATTTTAACTAAAAAAGGTATCAATTGGACACGCAGGGTTAGTTTTGGTAATGAGATTAGCGGAGCTTGTGGACAATTAGCTGGCCAGGAGTCGTAAGAAAAGCAGTCCAGATTATTTATAACAATTAATACCCTTGTTTTCTATATTTTTATTTATAAGTTTGGTATAATTATACTGATGAGAAAATTTCTCACGGATAACTTTGCCAAAATAGGTTTAGTTGTTTTGGTTTTATTAACCACCGTTTTGGTGACGACTATTTTTATATCTAAGATTGAATTTTTAGCTAAGGCAGATGAACGCATCAATATTTTCCCCGCCAATTATTCTATGGAATCTGTCGGCGATACTACCTGGCAAAATCCTCAAAATATTTTTAACCAAGATTTGGCCGAAGATGCTTCCTTAACCGAGTTTAATGACGACAACTCGGCTTTTATTCAAGGGGCAAACTATATACCAGTAACCACGACTGAGTCAACTAGTGCTACTATTGTTATACCTCCCGAAACAACTACCACAACTATCTCTGCAGAAACAACTACAACCATTTCCTCGGGAACCACAACGACTATCATAGACCCAGCTACAACTACAACTACAACTACAACTACAACTACAACTACAACTACCACTACCATATTTCCTTTAGAAACTACCACTACTACCAGTGACGTCACTATTGAAACTACAACGACTACAACGTTACCACTGGAAACCACAACAACTACGACTATTCCGCTTGCGTTTATTAAAAATATTTTGTCCTTTTTAATCCCTTGGGCTAAGGCAGAAGAGACAACAACTACTGTTACAGAACCCACCACTACTACTACTGTGACTACGACAACAGTTCCTTCGGAAGTTACTACTACGGAAACTTTACCTACTGTAACCACAGTCACTACAATAGAAGGAACATCAACCACTACATCGACAGGTATTACCACTACAACAATGACCCCACAAATAACCCCTAGTACAGAAACAACTTCAACAACGACAACGAATACCATTCGAACAGAAGATAAAAAAGATATAATTCTTTCATCTTTGATCGTGTCCGATTTCGATTTAGGAGAAAAATCCTTTGACCAAATGACCACTCAAAATGTTCAGCTAAGACTTTCTTTGGCTAGCCAAGGACAAGCAGACGGTAAATTGATTATCAGTTATTTTTATCACAGCGAGTGGCAAAATATGGGCGAAATAGATCTATCTCAAGAAGTTTCTAACGGTAAAAACGGTGGTTATTTCCTTTATGCCTTACCTGTTTTTGAAAATTTCCAGGAGTTTCAAAATTTTAAAATTAAATTTCAGATTTCTGGCACTCAATTCCAAAAGGTATACTTGGATGCAGTTTGGTTAGAAGCAGATTTTAAAGAAGTCG
>JAVHQB010000073.1:0-1776 GCA_036170905.1 Minisyncoccota bacterium
ATGGACTTGGAACTTTGGTAAAAGTCTTACACGAAGTAGATATTGAAGCTCTTCCAAAAGACCTTCCACACAACATCATAGTTGACGTCACCGGCATTGCCACTCTTGAAGACAAGATACATGCTAAAGACATCAAGCTTCCAAAGGGAATCACTCTCATAACAGAAGGAGATGAAGTCGTCGCTCTTGTAGCCGCAGTCAAAGAAGAGGTAGAAGAAGTTGCTCCTGTTGATCTATCTGCAATTGAGGTAGAGAAGAAGGGTAAGAAGGATGAAGAAGGAGGAGAAGACAAAGAAACTCCTAAGGCAGAATAAACCTTATATTATATACATAAATCCCATTCAGCTTTGGCTGAGTGGGATTTATGCTATAATAAAGAGATGAATAGACATATCCTATACTTTTTTTCTTTAATATTTATAACAACTCTAATTTTTAGCAATTTTATCTATCAAACACCAAGCGTAAATGCTGTCGGTCAAGAATTGCAAAATGCCCAAGCAGACAGAGCTCGGCTAGAAAGTGAACTTGCAAGCCTAGAAAAAGAAATAGCTGCTAAACAAAAAGAGCTTTCTTCTCAGAAAGGTCAGTCCACATCTCTTTCGCGAGACATAGCGATACTTACAACTCAAATTAAAAAATCTAAACTGGATATCCAAGTTAAGAATTTAATTATTAAAAAACTTGGCGGAGAGATTATAGAAAAAAGTAAAACTATTAATACTCTGAATGGAAGAATTGATAGCATTAAAGAATCTCTCGCCCAATTAATTCGCAAAGATAGAGAGATAGATAGCAAATCAATCCTTGCTCTTATACTTTCCAAAGAAACAATAGCGGAAGCTTATGGTGACATTGATGCTTTTGCTTCAATAAAGAAAAGTATTAAAACTTCAGTAGATGAAATCAATGGGGTAAAAACACAAACAGAAGAAGAAAAAACTTTATTGGAACAAAAAAAGAATAAAGAAACAGATACGAAAGTACAATTAGAAACTACTAAAAAACAAGTTGAGACAAGTGAAAAAGACAAGCAACAACTTCTGGCAATTAGTAAAGATAAAGAGAAAGAATATCAAAAACTTCTAGATGAGAAAGCTCGACGTCGCTCTGAGATATTAGCCGTACTATTCAATTTGCGAGATGCTTCGGCTATTCCATTTGGGAAAGCTTTAGAATATGCGAATGATGCTTCTAAAATAACTGGGGTCACACCTGCGTTTATTTTAGCTATTATTACTCAAGAAAGTAACTTGGGTACTGATCAAGGATCTTGCTATGTTACTAATATGGATACTGGGGGAGGTGTGAGTTCTAAAAGCGGAAAAGTTTTCAGTAATGTTATGAAACCAACACGTGATATAAAACCATTCTTTGAAATAGCTACATCTGTTGGACGCGACCCATATAGGACTCTAGTCTCTTGCCCTATTGCATCAGCCGGAAGTTCTAGCTGGGGTGGAGCTATGGGACCGGCTCAATTCATACCATCTACGTGGCAAGGTATTAAGAATCGTGTTGCCAGTGCTCTCGGTATAAAGACTCCTGACCCTTGGTATGCCAAAGACGCGTTTATGGCTTCGGCTATTTTCCTTAAAGATCTTGGCGGTGTAGGAGATAGCTACACTTCACAGATAAGAGCAGCCTGTAAATACTATGGCTCTGGGGGATCAAGTTGTAATTATGGTAAGCAAGTCATGGCTAGAGTGAAAAAGATACAGACAACTATGATTGACCCATTGCAAAACTAATAAAATCGTGATAATATCACAGGAC
>JAVHQB010000074.1:0-6218 GCA_036170905.1 Minisyncoccota bacterium
TTCAATTTTCAAATAATTTACAAACGAACAAAAAATCCAAAGTCTAAAGTTCAAAGTCTAAATAAAATTCTAAAGTCTAAATGATAACTTCTAAATTTTTCTTTTTCGTTTTTACCTTTACGATTTGCGGTTACCATACTTTAGAAACTTTACAACTTTATGAACTTGATAAACTTTATAGCGCTCTTTTAAACAAAACGGGCCGCTTCAGGCGACCCGTAATGGAAATGAATTATTTTCCGCAACGGTTTAACTAACAAAAAACATTATAGCAGAAGTAAGAAAAAAGTCAACCAACTAATCAAATGGAATATAAATATTTTTATAATGGTTAAGAGATATAATTTCTCCGTTTTCCTTGGCCTTTATAGCAATAAGGTCTACCCTCCAAAGAGTATCAAAATATTTAGACCCAGAAGCATCTTTTTTGTTCAAATAAGCCGTAATTATTTTTTTAAATTTTTGCACCTTAGCGTAATTAAAATGGTCTTCTGGTTTTGGTCCATCTTCCGTTATCTGAGGGTTCTTTATAGTTAGCCCCTTTACTTCACCAAAAACCAATTCTTTTGTTTCTCTATCTCTGGCAACAATATCTATTTCTCCAAAAGGTAATCTAAAATTTCTTTCTATAATATTATAACCATTCTTTGTCAAGTAAAGACAGGCTTTATCTTCTAATGCTTTTCCCGTAGTTGTTTTATTTACATTCATTGTCCTTTTTATTCTGAATTATAATCAAATAAAAGTCAACAACAAAGAAATTAAACTACTATACACATAATTATACACAGGTTATTAACCCTGTGGATAACTTTAATGTTTTATCCACTTAATTTGGGGTCAATTCTTCTATATAGAGATTTTTATGTATAAGATAGTTTTTACAATGTTTCACATGAAACAATTCACAAGAATGACTTAAATTACCCTTGCAATGTTTCACGTGAAACATTGCAAGGGTGTGAAACATGTTTCACGGTCTAAAAGTGTTTCACGTGAAACACTTTTGTCCCAAAACTACTATTACAATGTTTCACGTGAAACATTGTAATCATTATCTGTCCCTGAATTGTTTCACGTGAAACATTGTAATGTCGCAAAATGTTGTGTAACATGTTTCACACTATTTTGCGACATTGTACCAATAAGTAGTCTCGAAGGACATAATTTGACATAATGTTATAAGATGTATATAATATGAATAGCTTTAATAATAAATTTTATTATATGGAGTATACTCAAAATAAACCCAATGCAAAGAAGATTAACGGCGGGACAATAAAAAGTATTCTTAAAAATCTTTGGCAAATTGATAGGGTGGCCATGATAGCCCAACCCTTCCATTTTTGGGCTTATAGTTTTTGTAATATTTTGGACCCCCTTATTGTCATTGGACAGACATGGGTGTTATCAACGCTTATTAATTATCTCGTAAAAGGAAATATCTCATTTCGTTATCTATATATTTTAGCTGGAGTCAACATTCTAATGGCTGCTTTTCCTTTTTTATTTTCCCGCTTAGAGGATTATTTCGAAATGATAGTGAAAATTTCTATGGGCAGGATTTTTGATGTTAAGCGTTCCGCTAAGAGAGCCGATATTGATATAGCCACCCAAGAATCTCCCGAGTTTAATGACCTTAACAATAAACTTTCTGAGGGGGCGGTTAACCGGTTGATAGACATATTTGGTATCCAAAACAATATAATAACCAGCTTAATAACAGTGATTACAGCCGCTATTATAATTATTAGTTTTAAATGGTGGCTGCTTATCGCTATCCTAATAGCCATTGTTCCTAATCTTATGGTTAGCGTGTATTATGGTGGAGCTAGTTACAAATTATTTAGTAGCCAAACCGTTAACCGGCGGGACATTGTTCTCTACAGAAACTTTTTTTACGAGCTTCCCAATTTGATTGATATAAAACTATATAATCTTAAAGAACGTTTTCTTAAAAAATTTGAGGAATTATATATTAAAAATACGAAGCAAACTGTTCAATTAAATGTCAAAAAAAGCAAATGGCAAGCGTTCTCTTACTTTATAGCTTATACAGGAATTGCTGTGCCAATTATTTGGTTTATTAAACAAGCAGCCATAAAAGCCATAGCCATAGGTACTTTAACTTTCGCAATAAGCGCCATAGAAAGATTCAGGTCTTCTTCATCTGCCGTTTTTACATTATTAGGAAACTTATATGAATATAATTTATCTGTTAATGACTTCTTTAAATTTCTAGCGATTCAACCCGCAATTGAGAATACAAATACAGGCTTGGAATTAAAAAATGACCCCCAAGTTATAGAGTTCAAAAATGTTTCTTTTGCCTACCCCAATAATAAAAAATTAGTTCTCAAACATCTTAATTTGAGCATTAGGGCGGGGGAGCATTTAGCCATTGTAGGAGCCAATGGCGCAGGTAAAACAACACTAGGGAAACTACTTTGTCGTTTTTATGACCCTACAGAAGGTGAGATTCTTGTCGACGGGCACAATTTAAAAGACATCAATTTAAACAGTTGGTATTCTTGTCTGGGCTTATTGCCCCAAGATTATGCTAATTATCAATTAGCTGTTAAAGAAGCCATTGCTGTAGGTGGAAATGATTTTGATATAGAAAGGGTTTATAAAGCCGGAAAGATGAGTGAAGCAGATGCTTTTATTAACAGTTACCCCGATAAATATGAGCAGCGTTTAGGAAAAATTTTCCACAATGGGAGAGAACCTTCTATTGGACAATGGCAAAAATTGGCTATAGCAAGATTGTTTTATCGCAATCCCTATATTTATATTTTAGATGAGCCAACTTCTTCTGTAGACGCTCAAAGTGAAATTAAAATTTTTGAATGTCTAAATAAAGTAGCCAAAGATAAAATTGTTATTTTTATCTCTCATCGTTTTACTACTGTGAAGCAAGCTAATAAAATATGCGTTATTGAAAAAGGTGTTATAACGGAAAATGGCACTCATGAAGAGCTCTTGGCCAATAAAAAAACTTATGCCGATCTTTTCCAAATGCAGGCTCGTAGTTACGGAGACTAAGCTATTAACAACTAAAAAACTATCCTTCAACTAGTACTCAATATGTACTCGTCCTGAGCTTGCTGAAGGATAGTTTTTTGAAATATCTTTTTAACTTAATAATTTTTTTAATTCTTCTCTAACAATTTGCCTATCATCCCAGGGAGAGCGAGTGCCTTCTATGATTATGGATTGTTCAGCACCCTTTCCTGTAATTAAAACTACATCATCTTTAGAAGCTAAAGTTAAGGCCTTGAAAATACCCGCAGACCTATCTTCAATCCTAAATAAATTTGTTCCTTCTATTTTTCCAGTCGCTTCAGAGGCCACCGCAATATCTTCTATTATTCCTTTGGGGTCATCTTCATAAGGGTCAACATTACTTACCACTACATAGTCGGCCAATTTACCAGCGATATGTCCCATAGCCGGTCTTTTAGCCTTATCTCTGCCACCTCCCTCAGCCCCTAGAAGAACTATTACTTTGCCCGAAGTCATGGCCCGAGCTGCTGTGAGCGCGGCCATCATACTTCTTCCTTCGTGGGCATAATCAACCAAAACTATAAAATCCTGACCGCCTTCTATTTTTTCCATTCGGCCAGGAATGTTACGTAAGTCTGCTAATCCTTTTGCCACAGCCGATTGGGGCAAATCAAAATTTTTAGCCACCGCCACCGCTACTAAGGCATTGGAGACATTAAATTCTCCCGGCAAGTTTAATTTATAAATTAAACCGTCTACCGTAAACTCGCTGGAAAATGGAGATAATTTTATTTGCTTGGCCTGGACATCGGCAGTATTTTGAATACCAAAAGTTATTTTTTTATCAGACTTGAAACCGAGAAAATATTCAACTTCTTTATCGTCAGCATTAGCAATTATAGTTTTAGGAATTCTTTTTCCTTTTAAGGTTTTTTTAGGTAATTTTCCCAAAGTAGCAAATAATTGACCTTTGGCTTTTTTGTAATTCTCAAAACTGCCGTGAGTATCTAAATGTTCGGGGGAAAGATTAGTAAAAATAGCGACATCATAATTTATGGCTTTGTGTCGCCACTGTTTTATACCTTCAGAAGTGGTTTCGACTACGGCATACTCGCAACCGCTAGTAAGCATCTTTTTTAAAAGGCCTTGAATAATAGCTTTTCCCGGCATGGTCATGTGGTAAGGATTCATCGTTTCTTCTTGACCAATCCTAATGTTGGCTGTACCCATAAGCCCGGTCTTATGGCCAGCCGCTTCAAGGACTGACCAAATATAATTAGCTGCCGAAGTTTTCCCTTTGGTACCCGTAATGCCGATTATTACCATCTTATTGGAAGGTCTGCCATACATCAGACTGCTTATAATGGGAATAAAATAATGATAAGGAGTAAGGATATTCTTTTTTATTTTTTTAAGGAAAGACATATTTTTTATTTAAAAGTAGTTTTAAACAAACGTCTAATATTGTACAACCAATTTAAAAATGGCCGAGGGGAATAGACATAAGGGGGATTATAGTTTATATAAAAGCCTCCATAATTTTTTTTGTAAAAGGTAATGCTTTGATACTCTTTGTAGATATTTGGATATGTAGGGTTATAAACTCCGCCAAAAGAATAATATTTATATCCCTTTTCTTTGGCACTAAGAATTGATTGCCATTGGATGAGAAAAGTCGGTTGGAGATTTCGGTGTTCACTACTTGAGCCCCCAAAAATCCAATTCGCTACATTACCTTCATAATAAATTAAATCAACAGCTAAATACTGTTCCTCGTATTCAGCAAAAAAAAGCTCAATTTTTTCTTGGGCACTATCAAAAAGGTGTTTGTAGTACTTCTTGGGATGTAAGTTAAAACCATTGCGCTTGGAGGTTTGAAGCATCAGCGAATAAAAAGCAGGAAAGTAATTGTTTAAATCTTTGCCAGAAACCCTTAAGATTTTTACACCTCTTTTTTGAGCTAATTTTATATTGTAACGGCAATGCGAACTCATTTTTGCTAAAAGCTCGTCATCCTTTTGAGTAACATTGAGTACCCACTCAAAACGAGGCTGGAAAGAGACGTTATGGTAACTATATGAAGGCGCTTCACGCCAAGCGCTACTACGTAAAGATTTTAATCCCTCTGGCCAAGGATCTATTCTTATAAAAATAGCTTTTTCTTTATTTGCAATCTCCTGTAAAGAATTGAGAAGCATTTTTTCTTCCATCAAAGAAAGTCCTTTTTTTAAAACGGGTCCATGGGGTATATATAAGTAGTTCAGATTTAGGGGAAGGGAATATTTGACCAATTGAAAGCCCCCCATAACTTCACCATTGCTTCGGATAAGATAATTCCTAATGCTGCGATTAGATATTTTTTGCCAGCAGCCATAAGACCATGATTGACTTAAGGGCGCAAAAAAACTACCGGTGACAGCTGACTCGTAATCACTTTGAGAATTAGTTTCAGTAAGAATTAAATTTTTATTTTCTTCCATATTTACCCCTATAATATCACAAAAACTGTCCTTAGAGGTAGTTTGAATGTGTCTATATGAACCTTATGTGGAGACGCGGGGAATTGAACCCCGAACTGGTCAATGCGAATGACCTATTATACCGTTTAACTACGTCCCCTTAATAGTGTAAAGTAAATGCGAATGTTTCCAATTTGTACGAAAATTCTATAAAAAAGCATATAATTTTCGTCTATAAATCGCAATTCCGAGCGAATCAAGCGAGGAACTTCACTCATATAACTATACTATAAGCCCATTTTGTCGGGGTGCCGGGACTCGGACCCGGAATCTCGTGCTCCCAAAGCACGCATGTTAACCATTGCACCACACCCCGGGAATATCACTAATTTTCAATTTTCAATTTACGAATTTACATAGTTTGGGATTGCCCTCTACAAGAAATAATTTACAAACTGGGAAACTTTCAAGAATTTCGGTTCCGCATTCTGGTCAAAGTTTAGGTTTTAGGACTTTAGAATTTATTTGAAAATTGAAAATTGGAATTTGAAAATTTATGTCCATTTGAGTGTCCCCAGAAGGAATCGAACCCTCATCCACAGCTTAGAAGGCTGTTGCTCTATCCGTTGAGCTATGGGGACAAAACATTATATAAACAGCTTAGAAGTCTGTTGCTCTATCCTCCGCCAGCCGGCGGAGAGCTATGGGGACAAAACATTATATAAACAGCTTAGAAGTCTGTTGCTCTATCCT
>JAVHQB010000074.1:6318-8516 GCA_036170905.1 Minisyncoccota bacterium
CCGCCAGCCGGCGGAGAGCTATGGGGACGGGTATATAAATAAAATCCAAAGTTCAAAGTTTAAAGTTCAAACAGGATTCAAAATAAAATATCCTGACCGTAGTTTAGACTTTGGAAATTGAACTTTGGACTTTCCCGTATGCTCCAATCTACCATAAATGAAGCTTAAAATAAAGAAAGGACATTTCAGGTGCGTTTGTCATGATTTTGATAGTAGTTTATGCTATTATATATTTACAATAATTTGTTATTCACTATGATTAAAAAGTATTCGCAAGAAATTATAATTATGTTGGTTTCCGCCGTCATTATATTCGGAAGTATTTTGGGTTTTAGCATTTATAAAAAAACCCACCCCCAAGCCGTTCCTTCAACCAAAGATAGCATCACTGGCATAGTTGTAGATATAGCCTCTTCGGCTAAGATGATTACTATTCAGGATAGCAAAAACCAAAATTATTCATTAGCTACAGTAGACGCCACTCAATTTCTAGATGGCGACAATAAATCTATTACCTTTAAGGATATTTATAAAGGGTTTACCCTTAAGGCCGAAGGCACTTTGCAAGAAGATAATATTCTCTTGCCTGATAGCATCCAAATATTACAACAGTCAAATATTTTAGTTTATAGTCCTATTAGTGGAACAAAAATTAGTGGCTACTTTATAGTCAAAGGTATCGCTCGAGTTTTTGAAAATACTTTCTCTATTCGGCTCAAAGATGCTACAAGCGGCCAAACATATTTTGAAAAATCTTTTATGACTAAAAACGGGGAGATGGGGCAATATGGCGAAATCAATTCGGCTATTTCCCTTGGTGATACCGCCTTGGCTATCAATGATAAGACTAATTTACTTTTGGAGGTTTTTGAATATTCTGCTAAAGATGGCAGTGAGACTAACAAAGTAACAGTACCTCTTATATTCTCAAAACCCTTTACCAGCACCACTAAAACTCTCAATAGGTCTGCCATTCCTACAGTAGACGGCATAGAGGAAATGGTAAATATTTATTTCAATAATAACAAATTAGACCCAAATATTAGCTGCAACAAGGTTTTTCCCGTGGAACGTAAATTAATCTTAAATGATGATTTTGAAAGAACTGTTCGCTTAACCCTAGAACAACTTTTCTTTGGGCCAACCCAAAAAGAAATTGCCGATAGCTATAACACTTCTCTGCCAATGAACGTGAAAATTAATAAAGTTAGCTTAACAGATGGAGAACTGACGGTAGATTTTGACAATCAATTGCAAGCGAGCGTCGGAGGATCGTGCAGAGTAGCCGCCATCAGGGTGCAAATAACAGAGACCTTAATGGGCTTACCAGGAGTGGATTCCGTTCTTATCTCCATTAATGGGAGAATGGAAGATATTTTACAGCCCTAATCTTATTCTTGTTTCTCTAGACCTTTTTTGCTATGATACAAAGCTTTTACTATGAAAATTATTCATCAAAAAGATAAATGCATGGGGTGTTTAGCCTGTGCCACGGCTTGTGAAAAATACTTTGAAAGCGATGAAAACGGTTTAGCTCATCTCAAGGGTAGTAAGAAAAATGCCAAAACCGGTGATTATGAACTTGAAATCACTGCTACTAAACAAGATGAACAAGCACTAGAAGACGCTGAATCGGTTTGCCCAGCCCACATTATTAGTTTAGAAAAATAGAACCATAATGTTTTATGGTGGCTGTAGCTCAATTGGTTAGAGCTCCGCTCTGTGGAAGCGGGGGTTGCCAGTTCGAATCTGGTCAGCCACCCCAGTGTGTACAAACAGAGGCAAGAGCCTCTGTTTTTGTTGTATTCATCGGTGTTTTCGTTGGTTCTAACCTTAGGTATTCTGCTTCTAATGCAGGATACTCATTTTGGATTAGCCCAAACCACTCATTGGGCTCAATAAAGAGCTTTCCGTCCTGTATTATAGGGGTTTTCCCTATTGTCATTAAGATTTCTTTCTTCAGTTCTAACCCTGTATTTCCTTTGGCGGTTACGAATGCTTCACGGGCATAAGTAGCAAATTTAAAGGTCTTTTCTGTAAGTTCTAACCACTTGTCGGCCCGTGTTTCTGTTGCTCTTAAGTTTTCCTTGAGCTGGACTATTTTACCTTGAATAGTGTTCTTTTCTTTAACAAAAGTTTCATCATCGATAAGTTGACGGTACCTCATTTTAGTAAGTTCATCCAATTCTTGTTGCGTT
>JAVHQB010000075.1:0-8302 GCA_036170905.1 Minisyncoccota bacterium
AATAACATCGCCCGCTTTGAGATGAGCGGAAGGAATATCGTGACGATGGCCATTTAAAGTAAAATGCCCATGGGTAGTTAATTGGCGAGCCAGACTGTGAGAGGAGGCTAACCCGGCTCTAAAAACTATATTATCAAAACGCAATTCTAAAAGCTGAGCCAAAATTTCGGGAGTGGAAGCGTGTGATTTAAAAGCAGTAGTAAAATAATTAGAGAGTTGTTTATCCCTAAGGCCATAAGATAGCTTGAGCTTTTGCTTTTCTTTTAGCTGTCTGCCGTATTCACTTTCTTTGCCATGCCTCGCCTTGGGAGCCTTTCCTGGAGGATATGGTCTCTTGACGAGTGGACACTTCGGCGAAAAACACTTCTCTCCTTTTAAGAATAATTTTTCACCCAAAGCACGGCATTTTTTACATTTAGCATCTAACATAATATTGAAATAGAGAATGAATTAAAACAATAAAAAATTAAACTCTTCTCACCTTAGGACGACGAGGTCCGTTATGAGGAATGGGAGTAATATCTTTTATGGAAATAATATCCAACCCATTGGTGACCAAAGACCTTACAGCTGCTTCTCTTCCACTACCAGCGCCCTTAATAAAAACTTTTACTTGGCTGGGGCCAGTTTTAACTAATTTTTCTACTACTGCACCAGCCACTTTAGAGGCGGCATAGGGGGTAGATTTTTTAGGACCTTTGAAACCCAAAGAGCCTGAAGAAGACCAAGCTAATATATTGCCCTTTTCATCGGTAGCAGAAATAATTGTATTATTGAAGGATGAGTTAATATAGATGGACCCTTTTTCAATACGACGATTAAGATTTTTAGAACCAGAACTGGTGACTGTTTTGCTTTCATCAATGTCTCCACTCTGAGTTGTAACTCTTCTTTTTCCCATAAAATTTAAACTATAATGCTAAAATATTACCTTAATTCAACCTTATGCCTACCAGAAGTGACAGTCTTGCGAGTATTGCCTCTGACAGTACGGCAGTTAGTCTTAGTTCTTTGGCCCCTTGTCGGTAAATGACGAATATGCCTTGAACCTCTGTAAGAGCCAATATCTATGAGACGTTTGATGTTGTCTTTGTTTTCTCTTTTGAGATCGCCCTCTATTTTATAAGTCTTTTCGATGTAGTCGCGGAGCTTATTTACTTCGGCCTCAGGAATATCTTTCACCCTAACATTAGGGTCCATTTTAAGCTCTTTTAAAATTTTTTTAGATAAGCTAAGACAAATACCATAAAGATAAGGCAAAGCGGCTTCTATTCTTTTTACTTCTGGAAGGTTGGCACCAGCAATACGTTGCATAGATATTAAATCTTTAAAAACAAATTTATTAAATAATTAAAACACAAAATATCGCCAATTAACCTTGGCGTTGTTTATGCTTGGGATTAGTGCAAATAATGTATACTCTTTTTTTGCGTCTAACGACCTTACAATTACGACAAATGGGTTTAACTGATGCCTGAACTTTCATAATAGATACTTAATTTGTTCATTTATTCACAAATACGGATAGTATTCTTTAATTCAAATTATTGGTAATTCTATGGATTTAAACAATATTAAAGAGATGATTAAAATCACAACTTAAACAGTACCAATACTGATTTTTTAACTTATTACAATTTAAAACACTATGGATTTAAAAAATCGAGAACAGAGAAGCAAACTTTTATTTATTGCGGTACACTATTCTACCCTTAGTATTGTCGTAAGGAGAAAGTTCTATTATCACCTTATCGCCAGGTAAAATTTTTATTTTATGTAACCTTAACTTTCCCGCTAAATGAGCCATAACTTCAGGGTCATTATCGCTAATGTGCACTCTAAAGTTGGCACTCGGTAAAGCTTCGGTGATCACGCCTTCCCGCCTTAATTCTTGTCTTTCTATTTTATCCATCAAAATTGTAGATATAGATTACTAAATTTTTGCCATTTAGTCAATAGTAACCCTGATTTTTTGCTCATTTACAGGGATCTTTTGGATGTAACCAGGCCAGAGCTTAACGCTGGTTTTATTCATATTGGGGATACTCTCTAAATAAGTCTTGGCAGCGTTGATGGTTTTTCCTCTTAAGTTAGCAATAATGTCTTGTCCGTTAATCAGTGGCCTGGAAGACCAATTGGCCTTGATCTGGCCAGTCAAACCACCCTTTGTGAAGTCAGCTTTACTAATAGTATATTCCAGCGTTGGTTCTCCATAAATATCGGTAGAGGTGTCTACTTGTTTTTGTAATTGAATCTTAATGAGGGCTAGTAAATCGCTTTCTTTAAAAGCTATTACACGCGCTTCTCCAGACATAGTGACTGTAAATTTTTCAGCCACTTGATCCACTTTAGCAGTGCTCTCTATTTGCTGCATTTTATAGTTTTTCGCTCCTTCTAGTATTTTATAATCAGCAGGAATCTTGGCTTTCAAATCATTGTCTAAACTATTTAAGAGATCTTTTCCTACCTTAGTTTCAGCATTTTTCAAATCATCACTAGTGACACTTTTTAATCCACCCAATGAACCACCAGACGCAACGCTATCGCTGATAGCATAAAAACCTTCTAGTTTCTTCGGGTCCTTAAAACCAGGAATAGTAAATTTCCCGGCGGGAATATTGTAACTATCACCAGCTTCATCAGCAGTGGCCATGGTCTCCAGATAAACAGCTGTTAATTTATTCTGATTGTCTATTTTAGCCGAAGGTACCACTATGCGCGAATCCAATCTAAAGATTTTCCCACTCTCGGATTGAAATCTTGTATCTGCTACTAATATTTGGGGTGAAGTGCTGTAATTGTTATAAATTTTTAATTTAACTGTTGCCTTGCTTCCGCCAATTTTGTTGCCGGTAGATAAAAACTCTTGGCTTTCCTTCTCGGGAACAACATAAAGCTGGGCTGGCACCAAAAGTGTATCCACCTGAGAAGTGCCTGCGCTGGCTTCGGGCGTAGCTAAAAGCACTCTGGTGTTATAAACTCCCAGAGTTTTTACCGTATTGATATTCACAGTGGCTTTGGGCAATATCACAAAACCTAAAACGTAAAGAAGGGCTATGCCAAGCAAAATAAGTCCTGGCACTAAACTTTTTTTAAACCAAGAAGGAATAATTAAACGAGGTGTCTTGCCAAAATATTTTATCGCAGGTCTTTTCTGGGAAGGAGTTTTTACTTTACTAGTACTAAGGAACTCTTTGGTTCTTTCAAAAGCAGCATTAGTTGATTCATCTCCGACTTCTCTTGGAGTGTTTTCTTCAACTTTATGCACCTCCAAAAAGCTCTCCTCAGGAGATTCTTGCTTGTGAGTGTTATTTTTCCAATTACGGGGTGGTTTGATATCGTAAATCTTTTTTTTGATGGGCATAGGGTATTATAAATTAAAAACTCAAATTTTAAATTTTAAATTTTAAGTAAATAAATAAATGTCTAAATTTTAAATGAAAATTATTCGACGCAAGATAGAGGCACCATTTTGAACCTAATCATTTAATCATTTAGATTTGATTTAAAATTTAAAATTTAGCCTTTAAAATTATATGGATATTATACAATTGTTTTAACCAAATTGCTAAATTAACTGCAGTTTTAATCTTCTCACTCCGGCTGATGACGCTTCTTCTTTAATTATTTTAACCCCACCTATTTCTTTTGTTTCCTTGACATGAGGACCAGCGCAGATTTCTTTAGACCAGGCAACACCATCTTGGTTTTTGAAAGAATATACTTTTACAATCTCGGGGTAGCGAGCAGCAAATACTCCGATGGCCCCACTCCTCAAAGCTTCTGAAACAGACATTTCTTCTACTGAAACATTTAAATTTGCCACTATCTTGGCATTAATTAAATCCTCCACTGATTTAATTTCCTCGGGAGTGAGTTTTCTTGGAAAATTAAAGTCCAACCGAGCCCTTTCAGAATTTATATCCGAACCTCTCTGAATAATATTTTTGTCCAAAGTTTCTCGCAGCGCCTGAAAGGCCAAATGAGTAGCACTATGTAATTTGGTTAAGATTAAAACATCGGCTTCATTCCAATTATAACCACCTTTTAATCCGTGGCCACCGAATTTCTTTTCTACTCCAGCACGGGAAATTTCTTGATGTTTTTTAAAGGCTTCTCCAAAACCTTTACTATCTATTTCCATACCCTGTTCTTTGGCTATATCGGTAGTGACTTCTAGTGGCAGGCTTGAAGTTTCATAAAAACCAAAGGCCTCCTCGCCTGAAATCATAGTCTCTCCACGTTCCTTATGATTGGCAATCAAAGCTAAAACATCTTTAGTGCCCTTCTCCAATGATTTTTCAAATTTCTCCTCTTCGTTTTTAAAAGTCTCTAGAAAATAAATCGTTTCGCTAGTTTGGGGCCAAAAGTTTTTATAAGTTTCACTTATCGTTTGAGCCACCTTCTCTAACCATCCTTCTTCTAACTTTAATTTTTGAGCATAGCGAACAGTTCGTCTGATGATTCTCCTTAAAATATAACCTCTGTCAGTATTTGAAGGAAGGACCCCATCTGTAATCAGAAAAAAACTCCCTCGCAGGTGGTCGGCCATAATTCTTAAGGCATGCCAATCTTCTGTATTTAATTCTGTGGGATTTAAATGAGCCAAATTCAGCAATTGAGTAATAAGGGGTTTGAATAAATCTGTATCAAAAATAGTAGGATAATGTTTGTCTTCTAATTGCTTTCCCAGGTCATCAAATTGGGCTACCAAAGTTAACCTCTCAAGACCCATACCAGTATCGACGCCCATCTGCTTTAGTGGAGTGAGCTGACCATTCTCATCACTATAAAATTCATTAAAAACAATATTCCATATCTCTAAACTATCTAAGTAAATTTCTATAGTAGGTCCGCAGGGTCCAGAGCTTCCTGTCGGCCCCCAAAAATTATCTTCTCTCCCCTGTCCAATAATCTTTTCTGGAGTTATGCCTAAAGATTTAATGGCATCGTAGCCAGCCGTATCTTTCGGAGTTTTTTCATCGCCTTCAAAATAAGTAAAAGTCATTCTCTTTAAAGACAAGCCTAATTCTTCAATCAAAAAACGATAGGCTAAAGAAAAAGCTTCTTGCTTGCCATAATCTCCAAAGGAAAAATTCCCTAGCATTTCAAAAAAGGTAAGATGCGAAGCATCGCCTACCGACTCAATGTCGCTAGTTCTAAAACATTTTTGAATAGAGGTTACTTTGTTGGCTCCCAGCGGTTTGCCTAAACCCGGATGATTATCTTTCAACGGGTCCAACTGTTTAGTGTAATAGGGTTTAAATTGTTGCATGCCAGCCGAAGTGAGAAGCACGCTGCTGTCACTTTCTGGAACCACAGAAGCTGAGAGCACTATTTGGTGGCCATTTTGGGAGAAATAGTTAAGAAATTTTTGTCTTAAATCGTTAGAGGAATACATAAAAAATAATGAAAGAAAATTCTGTTAATTGTAACTTTTTTAGGCTCTGTTGTCCAGAAAATTACTCTCTTACTAATGAGAATTACGATATAATTCCGCCTCCTATAAGTTTAGTTCCTTCGTAAACAACTACTGACTGACCGGAGGCTGGCGCCCATTGGCTTTCTTTGAAATAACCTATTAGCTCCTGCTTACTTTTCTGCCTCAAAGTTACCAATTGGTCTTTTTGACGATAACGAATTTTGGCAGCAGTCTTAAAGGGAAACTTAGTGGGGCCAACCCCGTCTATCCAACTTAACTGGTGAATACGAATCTCGTGGCTCCACAATTCTGGGTAATTTTTGCGTGCCACATAAATTATATTATTTTCTATGTCTTTTTTGACAACAAAATAAGGCTCTCCCCCACCCCCGCCAAAACCATGCCTCTGACCCAAGGTATAAAAAGCCGCTCCCTCATGATTGGCAATAATTTTATTTTCCGGAAGAAGAATTACGGGACCATTTTTAGAAATTAGTCTGGTTTCCAAAAATTCCGCCAATTTTACTTTCCCCACAAAACAGATTCCCTGGCTATCTGGTTTTTTAGCCACTGGTAAATTAAATCGCATAGCCAACTTTCTCACTTCCGGTTTAGTCAAATGACCCACTGGAAAGATAGTTTTAGAAAGTTGAAACTGGTTAAGCTGCCACAAAAAATAAGATTGGTCTTTATTTTTATCGACACCCTTTAAAAGTTCTTCTGTTTTATGAAACCGAGTAGCATGCCTTACTCTGGCATAATGGCCAGTGACAATCATATCGGCGCCCATAGCTAATGCCTTCTCCAAAAAAAGACCAAATTTAATTTCTCGATTACAGAGAGTATCTGGATTGGGAGTCTCGCCCTTGGCATAGCCATTAAATAAGTAGTCTACTACCTTGTTTTTGTATTCTTTTTGAAAATCAAAAGTATAAAAAGGAATCTCCAAAGACTGGGCAGTTTTTTGAGCATCTTCCTGGTCTTTCACCCAAGGACAGTCAGTGCCTTTCGTTTCTTCTGGAGCCCAGTTTTTCATAAAAACTCCCACTACTTCATAACCAGCTCTTTTTAAAAGAGCGGCGCTGGTAGCGCTATCTACTCCTCCCGATAAAGCACAAAATACTTTTAAACGCTTTTTCATTTTAGTTCGGCCTTTCTTAATAGGCTATATTCGCAACCGCAATAATTTTGTCTGTAAATATTATATTTTTTAGTCAGCTCCAAACTTTTACTATAAGCCTGATTTTTGTCCAAAGGAAAGGTCTCATACTGCAAGCCCATTTTATCAGCCAACTTGCCACCCCAATTATTGATAAATTCTGTGTCTTTATAGCGATTAAGACTTAAAGTAGTCGCTATTCTCTCATAACCCAATCCTTCGGCTTTTAGAGCCAAGCTGTTTAATCTAAAGGCTAAACATTCTTTACATCTTTCTTCGTTTTCAAAATAGCACTCAGGTTCTTTCACTAAATTTCTTTTCAAATAAATAAGCCAATCTTTGCTGTCGTACTCTCCTTCAATAAGGGTTAGCTTATAAATTTTAGCAATTTTTTCTACCTCTTTTAGCCTTTTCAGATATTCACCTGGCGGATATAAATTAGGATTATAAAAATAGAGGGCCAAATTTTCAGCCCCCTCTTTCAAGTCATGAATCAAATAATCTATAATCGGCAGTCCGCAAGGAGCGCAACAAATATGCAAAAGCATTTTGCTCATATCCTTACTTTACCACTAAAAAGAGTTCTTATCAAAGAAGCTTTAGGGTTGAGGCTTGCCGAATTCTTGGGTTACAAAAACCACTGTTTTACCTTTATAAATTCCTTCCATAATCGCTATACCTATTTCGGTATAATGAGCATCTACTATGTTGGCCTTATGGCTAGGTGATTTCATCCAAGAGGGAACAATATTTTTATAATCCTTAAAGTTAACCGCTAAATTTTCACCAGCATAACGATAATCATATCCGGCTAAACTAAACCAAGACCAGGGAGAAATTCCTGTGGGACTCACGTGAGCAAAATAACCGTTTTTGACCATATCTTGCACTTTTAGTTCGGCTACTTTGTTTAAGACGGAATTGACTTTAAGCTGTGAGAGCCCCAGGGTTGCTCGTTCCGTATTAGTGGCTAAAACAATTTCCTCCACCATTTCAGGGGAATAATTAACTGCCCTAGCAGTTGAGCCCAGGGTAAAACTGCCTATGATACTTAGAACCGAAGCACTCAGAACAATTTTTCAAGCTGACTTTGAATTTTAAAAAACCAGCTCATAAAATAAAGCCGGTTTTGCCATTGACTCGCCATAGTCTTAAGGCAACCAATTAGTAGACTATAGGTCTTCGTCTCTTAGGACTAGTTAGTTGTCAAAAAACACTTATCTAAATTATTTTCATTTAACAATCATTTCGGTTTCTTGTCAAGAGAGTTATCCACAGGGGGGAACACTTAAAATTTAATCAGTAAACTAAATTTTAAGTAATTTTCAATTTACAATTTACAATTTACAAATAATTTTCAATGATTAATCCGGCTCGCTTCGATCAGGATTTCAGCCGTTGCTTCAAAGTCCAAAGTCCAATCCGGTTCGCTTCGCTCAGAATCTCAACTGCTGTTTCGAAGTCCAAATATGAAAAATGAATTTAGAATTTAACCCCCAATCCTTTTCTTCTCTATTCTTTCTAATTGTTTTACTTCTTTTTTTACTTCTTTGATATGTTTTTCTGTGGGTAAATATTCTGGCATTGTTCCACCAATTTCTTTAATAGTTTGCCTAACTTTTCCGCCCACCATAAAATGAACCTGAGCGGCTAGATGTTCTCCTTGTACTTTATCTTTATTTAATTTTTCATCGGTTTGAGTAATGCGAAATAAATTAGCC
>JAVHQB010000076.1:0-1699 GCA_036170905.1 Minisyncoccota bacterium
ATTAGCCCTCCCAAGAGAAAAGCAATAGTTAAAACTAGGACTATCCCCACTGGCCCAAAAGCAGCCCCTAGAAGTAACCCCAAAATAGGATCACCATATCCCATCGCCCGCCCATGTGAGCCATAGGCCAAAAGACCGAGAACAATAAAACCAATAGTTGCTCCTATAAGAGCGCCCCACCACTCGTTGTTAGCAAAAAAGACGGCCTCATTTGATCCCAAGAATTTAAATCCTGGTTGTAAATAAAACCATTTAGTTTTTGTAAGAGATAAAAGAAATTTGGTGATAAGACTTAGAGCAAGAATACCTGAGGCTGTATAAATAAAAGTATCGGGAATGAGATAATTTCTTAAGTCAAATATAGCGATAGCAATCAAGACACCAAAAAAGGCCAACCAAAATGTTAATTGGCTAAAAAACATTACCTTTTCCCCTATTCCAATGGCGGCATATTTTAAGATGGCGCCAGTAAAACTAAAACGTAAAATTCTCTCTACCACTAAAGCGAAGATACTTCCCATAAAAAGTTCATTCCAAAAATAGAAGGAATTTATGGGTTGGTGACAATAACGACACCTTCTTCTTAGGAAAAGGTAACTAAAAATAGGCACTAAATCCCAAGGGTTGAGCACGTGGTCACAAGTGGGACAATGAGAACGTCCATTTAAACTTTCGTCTTTCTCCCCTCTTAAGATGGCCACATTAGCAAAACTCCCTATAATGGTGCCAAAAACAAAGCTAACAATAAGCCAAAACAAATTAGACATTTAAATTATTTATTCTCCTACACAAAAAAGAGTATTAGTTCCAACTGCTCCAGTTACTGGGCACGTACATGTTCCAATGGGTCCACTAACAGTACTTTTAATTATATCATCAGCATCTTTGCCAGCCTCCAAAGTTCCTTGGACTCTATAATGATTTGCTCCATCAGAACAATAAATAACTTTACCGGCAGTTAAAATGGCATTTAATTTTGTGGTATCGGTGCTATCAGTACCATCTGTATTGTGAGTGGCTGTTATTAGGGTGCTCTGGCTTGCAGGATAGGCTCCATTAGAATAAGTATTCTCTACTATTAATTGCATAGTATTGACATCGGATACAATTCTAGCATTCCTAGCTTTGGCACGGGAAGGGCCCATACCGGCTAAAATGGTACCTGAAAGGAGTGCGATTATAGAAATGACTATAAGCATTTCTATTAGGGTAAAACCCTTTAAATTTTTCTTCATAAATTGTTTTTATTAAATTATTATTTTATAACGATATTTTATATTTTCTCTTTTGTTCGAATCTTGTTTGAAAATTGAAAATTGAAAATTTGTAAATTATTCTCTTATGAACTCCTACACCGTCTGAGCCAATTGATAAATAGGCATAAGGATGGCCCAAACAAGGAGGCCTACGAAGATACCCAAGATTATTATAAGAACAGGTTGAAAAACATCTAATAATGAAGCAAATGACCTTTCTGTTTCGTCTTGATAATATTTTGAAGCTCTAAGCAATAAATCATCTACCCGTCCTGTACGTTCGCCCACGGCTACCATTTGAGAAACCATAACAGGAAATTCAATCGGATAATCAGCAATCGCTTGGTTAATGCTTTTGCCTTGTTTGACTTTCTCTGCCAATTCGTGTCCAACTTGCTTATAAATAAAGTTACCCGTAGAATCACCGGCTACCTCCAGGGCAG
>JAVHQB010000077.1:0-1678 GCA_036170905.1 Minisyncoccota bacterium
AAGCGAAAAACGTAAAACAATAAACAAATTTTAAAGGCTAAATTTTAAATTTTAAGTGAATGATTAAATATTCAAATAAGAGCAGATTGGGACATAATTTAGTTTTAGCACTTTAGTCTACCCCGAACTTACCCTATAACACATTTACGTGCCCTACGTTGTTTTCTTCAGAGTTGCATACTCTATGAAGCATAACTTAAGGATTAAAGTTCATTTAAGAATTTAAAATTGAGATTTGGTTTAAAATTTAAAATTTAGCCTTCAAAATTAAATAGAATGAACTTTATAACTTTAGAAACTTGACGATTTGCATGATCAACGCTACTGATCCAACTAAAAAAAGGATAGCAAGATTTTCTTGGTTAGCTTCATTTTGCGGAGCTACCGTTTTAATTTTCTTTGTCCTTAGGTCACCTATTTGTTATTCTCCTGGACATCAAAAAATAGTGGACGACAGGACTCTCACTAATTATAGAAGAAGCTATCCCAATCTTGTTGATTTTGAAAATAATTATGGCGCCTCCCTTTTGGGAAACGATGAGGTACAAATTATATCTCGTGCGCAGTGGCAAGCCCCTATTAATTATTCCAGAGCGGATTATTATGCGCGGTACTGTCAATCGCACGAAGACCAGTGTCTGGATGAAAATCAAAATGACTTTGAGGGCGACTTGACTTACTTAAAATTGAAGGACAACTACGAAAAAAACTTCAAACTTATGGATGATGGCCTAGTTAAAACCAAGAACATCAATGATAATGATTACGAATATATGCCAGTTAATCAGATTGTTATTCATCATACTGCGCACTCGTACCCCCAAACTTATGCCGGCAGTATTAACGAGTTAAATAGAATTTATTATGCTCATGCCGTTTTAAATGGTTGGCACGACATTGGCTATAATTATTTAATAGATTATGATGGCAACATTTTTGAGGGTCGTAGTGGCGGCAAATATGTGGTAGGCTCCCACACTGGTTATCACAATCGAGGAACTGTGGGCATAGCTCTTATGGCCAATTTGACTCAAGAATCAATGACTCCCCAAATGGAAGGGAGCCTCATTAAACTGGTAAAATATTTAAGCCAAGAATATTATTTGGATTTAGAAAAACCAGATTTTCTACCTAGTCCCGATAACTCTTCTCTGATTCTAGACACCAAAATCATTAAAGGCCACAGAGAATTAGATGCTCGTGGCGGAAAAACACAGTGCCCAGGTATTGATCCAGATGTTTTAAGAGAAATTATTTACAAAGGTTTGGGCCTAAAACAGCCAACCCTTTAATCTTCTTTAAAAGATTCTACGGTGTAAGACCAGAAATGCATCTGAGAATTCTTCCAGGCGTCCTTTTGCAAGCCAGCTTTCAGACATAACTGAGATAAAAATTCTTGGGGAGTCTTAATTTCCTCCCAGACCTGGGGTAAAAAAGTAGCACTATTATTCCCTAATTTTAAGTAAATACCAGGTTTTTTCTTTCCTAACCACTGAACCAGTTCTAAAGAAGATAGTTGTTCGAGAATGGTTAGTGGACTTAAAATCGAAATTTCGATTTTAATGTCGGGAAGTTCTTCTAATTGTAATCTGGAAAAACGATAGTCGTTAAAACCAGCATTAATAGCATTATCAATCACTTCCTGATAAAGAGATTTTTGACCAATTAAACTTCCTAC
>JAVHQB010000078.1:0-4154 GCA_036170905.1 Minisyncoccota bacterium
TCCAGAATAATTGCAATAACGAGTCGATTCTTGAGTATAAGCGGCGAGGCGATGCCTGACCAGTTCGTGGGTAACACCTCGGTCACAGATGAATCTCACAGTAACATTTTCATGTTCTAAAATGCTTTCGTGTCCCCATTCCAAAATTTTCTTAATAAAAATTGGGGCACTACCTTCGCTCGCCTTATCTTCACTTTTGTGGGAAAGCCGACCATACATTTCCAACCTTTTAAGAATGGCTTTTCCATCAATAACAGTTTCTATTTTATACCCTGGTTTAATTATTTCTATTTCCATGTTTTCCCTTTAAATATTTTTTAAAACCGGAATAAATCTCTTCACTAATTGTTTCTGGCGACTGATCGGCATTAATAATTATCCAGTGCCGATGGTCTTCCTTGGCCATTTTAAGGTAGGTCTGCCTTACCTTGAGAAAAAAATCTAACTTTTCTTTCTCAAACCTAGTGGGATTCTCTCCCCTTTTACCCAAACGCTCATGAAGAAGGCTTTTTTTCTTATTCAAGGGTAAATCTAACAAAAAAACTATGTCTGGACTTATCCCAGCTGTTGTCCAGTTTACCAACTGATAAATTTCTTTTTCTTTCAAACCTCTTCCTCCACCTTGATAAGCAATAGATGATGGCCAGTTTCTATCTGAAATAACAGTAATGCCCTTTTTTAAATTAGGCGCAATAATCTCTTCATAATGCTGTGCCCTATCGGCAAAAAACAAAAGCAATTCAGAAGTGGGACTCATTTTGCCTTTATTATACTGCAAAATTTGCCTTATTGGCTCTCCTAGGCATGTCTTTGGAACAGGTTCTTTGGTGAAAATGTGGGAAATACCATCGGTTTTAAGATGTTTTTCTAACATTTTCAATTGGGTTCCTTTTCCGCATCCATCAATTCCTTCCAAAAACACCAAAAGGCCTTTTTTCATAATTTATTTCTTAGCATTATAGGCACTAGCGAGTAGTTTATCAAGTTCTTAGAGTTTATCAAGTTATAAAGTGAGAATCTGGAATCTAGACTTTGGAATTTAGAACTTTATTTAAACTTTAAACTTTGGACTTTATTTATTATATCAAAAAACCGCCTTACAGCGGTTTCTAACCTTGTCGAAATTAATCTATAACTTCTATTCCCATACTTCTAGCAGCCCCTTCTACTATTTTCATAGCCGCTTCAAGACTATTTGCATTTAAATCGGGCATCTTTTTGTTAGCAATCTCTTCTACCTGTTTACGAGTCACTTTGCCAACCTTATTCTTTAGAGGATTACCAGAACCTTTTTCTATGCCAGCGGCTCTGCGCAAAAGATCGGACACCGGAGAGATGTGATAAACCAAATCAAAACTCCTGTCTTGATAAATAGTAATTTCGACAGGTACTATTTCACCCGGTTTATCAGCAGTAGCGGCATTAAATTTAGAACAAAAATCCTGGATATTCACACCGTGCTGACCAAGGGCTGGACCTACGGGTGGAGTAGGAGTAGCTTTACCAGCAGGAATTTGTAGTTTAAGAGTTGCTTTAATTGCTTTTGCCATAATAAAAAATAAATCTTTTAAGTATACTTTTTAGTTTTTTTTGACTTCTAAGAAATCTAGATCCAACGGGGTTTCACGATTAAAGAGCGTCACAACCACTTTCACTCTTCCCTTTTCTTCGTCAACCTCGGTAACCTTGCCCTCAAAATCTTTAAATGGTCCCTCGGTTATTTTTACCACATCGCCCAATTGATAACTAATTTTATATCGAGGTCCCAACTCACCTAAATTCTTTGTAATAATATCCATTTCTTCGGAAGAAACAGGAATAGGCGTTGTTTCGGTACCTATAAACCCAGTCACTTTTGGCGTATTACGCACTACGTACCAAGACTCGTCAGTCACTATCATATCCACAAGAATATAGCCTGGATAAAGTTTTTCTTCTACCACTTCTCTTTTACCATTCTTCAGCTTTATTTTCTTAACTTTCGGGATTAATACCTTGAAAATTTTATCCTGCATATCCAGAGCAGTAATTCTCTGTTCTAGGCTCTTGGCAACTGCATCTTCATAACCCGAATAGGTTCTAATAACGTACCAATTTCGACCTAAATTAATTTGTTGTTTAGCCATAATCCTAGAATAAACTCACGCCCCAACTTAATATTTTATCTACCAAAAGCAATAATAAAGCAGCAATAATAATCACAAAAAGAACTTGAAAAAAAGTTTTAGTAAGAGAGGTTCTGTCGGGCCAAGTTACTTTTTTTAACTCACGCCTGGATTCTTGTATATATTTTTTGATTGAGGTTATGACGTTTGCCATAATAATTTTAAGCTATTTTAAAATGCCCTGGTGGGCACTGGGCTATAGTAACAAATGTGCCCGAAAATGTCAAAATCTTTAGATATCTAAATTTTTCACATTTTTAGCGTAAGCCTGAATAAATTTCTTTCTAGGCAAAACTTCGTCGCCCATTAGAATGTTAAATAGTTTGTCCGTCTCCTCTTCGTTTTCCATCTGCACCCTTTTGAGAACGCGATTGGCAGGATTCATAGTTGTTTCCCATAATTGTTGGGGATTCATTTCACCCAAACCTTTGTATCTTTGAATAGAAATCCCCTTAATTTGGCTAAGCTCTGTTTCTTCGTTTTCTTCTACCAAATTTGTTTCCTCTGCCGCCTCCGTTTCGTTCTGAATCTCTTTGTTTTTCTCTTTCTTAATTGCTTTGAGACCCTTACTCATTTCTTCAATGATTTTATCTCTTTCCTCATCAGAATAGGCATAGCACAAGTTTTTGCCAGATTGAATGCGATAAAGAGGTGGCTGAGCAATATAAATGTAACCATTGTCTATAAGGGGGCGGAAATATCTATAGAAGAGGGTTAGCAGTAAGGTGCTAATATGGGCGCCATCAACATCAGCATCGGTCATGATAATTATCTTATGATAACGTAATTTATTCAGATCAAAATCTGGACTGATTGAAGCCCCTATAGCGATAATAAGTGCTCTGATTTCCTCGTTAGCCATCATCTTATCAACGCGGGTTTTTTCTACATTTAAAATCTTTCCCCTCAGTGGCAATATAGCCTGAGTAAAGCGATCGCGTCCTTGCTTGGCACTGCCACCAGCGGAATCACCCTCAACTATAAACAATTCTGATTCTTCCGGTCTACGGCTTGTACAATCTGCTAGCTTACCCGGCAAAGAGGCTCCACTTAAAGCACCTTTACGCAAAACGTTGTCTCTGGCATTTTTGGCAGCCAAACGAGCACGTGATGCTAAGAGACATTTTTCGAGCATTTTTTTAGCATCATCCTTATTCTTCTCCAGAAATTCTTTTAGCGCATCGTTAACTACTGTTTCGACTGCTTGTCTCACCTCAGGATTCCCTAGTTTAGCCTTAGTTTGGCCTTCAAATTGTGGTTCTCTTAATTTAACACTCACTATAGCCGCCAAACCCTCTCTCACGTCATCACCAGTAAGATTGCCTTCTTTGAGAATCCCACTTGTTTTAGCGTAATCATTCAGCGAACGAGTTAAGGCTGAACGGAAACCAGTGAGATGCATACCGCCCTCTGGTGTATGAATGTTATTAGCAAAACTCAATTCATAAGATTCTATTTCGTCCAAATAGCGCAAGGCTACTTCTACATTAATCCCATTAACTTCTTTCTGAATATAAAAAATATTGCTATGTAATGGTTGACTTTCGGAAGTTAGGTATTTTAAATAGGCAATTAATCCATCAGCAAAATGAAAAGTATAAGTGGGAGTTGTTGCCCCCGATCTTTCATCCAAAATCCTCACCGTAATGCCGGGGGTAAGATAGGCCTGTTCCCTTAAGTGGTCTATGATAGTCTTAAAATTGAATTTAATCTCAGGAAAAATTTTAAGATCAGGCTGGAAAAGCACATAAGTCCCATTTTGATTGCAGACTCCGATGGGCTTTACTTTTTCTAGCGGCTTACCAGCATTATATTCTTGCATATATTTTTTCCCGTCTCGACAAACTTCTACCCGCATATAGACAGACAAGGCATTAACTACAGAAACACCAACACCATGGAGTCCGCCGGAAATTTTATAAGAATTACCGCCGAATTTACCGCCAGCATGTAATGTACAAAGAACTGTTTCCAAGGCAGATTTTTTGG
>JAVHQB010000078.1:4254-8085 GCA_036170905.1 Minisyncoccota bacterium
AATTTACCGCCAGCATGTAATGTACAAAGAACTGTTTCCAAGGCAGATTTTTTGGTCTGGGAGTGAATACCAACAGGAATACCGCGACCATCATCAAGAACACTGATTTTATCGTCCGCCATTATGCGCACAATAATATTTTTGCAGAAACCAGCCATGGCTTCATCCAAGGAATTATCTACCACCTCCCAAACAAGATGATGCAACCCATCCACGCCAGTAGAGCCTATATACATACCAGGGCGCTTACTTACTGGTTCCAGGCCCTCCAAAACATAAATGTCTTTAGCATCATAAGATTGGGAGGGCTCATTTCCTTGAACTTTTTTATCAACCATAATCGAGTTTGTTAGTTAATGCAAATAAAAATTAAACTATCTAATCTCTACATTCCAACGAGCTATTAACTCGTGTTCTATTTTGTCCATGGCTTGGTTTATTTCCTCGGCAGAAAGAGTTCTATCTTTATGTCTAAAAAGTAAATGAAGAGCAATACTTTTTTTATTCTCTGGTAAGTTTTTTCCGGAATAAATATCAAACACTTTCATGTCCTCTATAATTCCTTCCTGAGTGTCATTAATTAATTTAAGAATATCCGCTATGGTAACATTTTTCTGAATCAAAATTGACAAATCTCTTTTGGCAGCGGGGTATTTATTCAAGGGTACTACTTGCTTATTTGCACCTACCTTGAGGCAAAGACCTAGAAGGATTAATTCGTCTATATGAAAAAGGAGAACTGTTTTTATTTGATTAAAATTGGCTAACGGTTCTTTTTTAAGAAAGCCTAACCAGCCCACCGTTTGATCTTCAATCTCTATGTTAAGAAGGGTTTTGTCATCCAAATTACTAAGTCCAGTGTAACGTTCATCGTTCGCCAAAGAGAAATTAGCTAAAAGTCCTTCTCGGGAAAGCCAGCGAGTAATAATACCCTTACCTACCCTCAAAAGCTCTTCGGGTTTGTCTTCAAAACTCGACAGAACTCCAGCTAGGTACGGAGACTCTTTGAACTGATTATTATTTTTTTCATAAGTTTTTCCCGTAGATACTAACCAAATTCGATTTACTGACAAAAAATCGTTTACCTGCTTTTCAATATTTTTAAGACCTTTCAAGAGATTGATGGAAGAGAGTGGCTGGAGATAGGCAGCCTCTTGGCTAACTGGATTCACAAGACCGACAGCCCTATTTTGCCAATAAGTATTTAATTCATTGTAATCGCTGGTACCAATAAAAGAGTAAGTATAAACATCATAGAAACCCTGGCTAATAAAATAATCTTTAGCCCTCTTTTCCAAATTTAATTGTTCATTAGGCTCCGGCATAGTCAAAAACCCTAATGGTTTTTGGCTCAGAAGAGAGTCATAACCAATCAGTCGAGCCGCTTCCCCTATGACATCCTCGGGCTCGGTTATATCTAGCCTATAATAAGGCACGGTAACTAACCAGGCTGATGTTTTATTCTTTTTAATATTTTTAATTTTGAAACCGAGAGCATTCAATTTCTTTTTAGCTTCATTCAGATCTATTGTTTGACCAATGACTTGAGAAATTTTTGCCAAGAAAACAATGATTTCCTTGTTTTTATTTTTCGCACCGTCATTCCAAACACCTTCGTCAATAGCCTCTTTAGCCACCACCCCACCAGCCATCTTTTGAATCAAATGGCAAACACGATTCAGGGCTAACTCTGTTAACTCTGGGGATAGCTTATGCTCAAATCTCCAAGAAGCATCGGTTTTAAGCTGCAATTTTACACTAGTTAAATGAGTTGACCAATAATCAAAATTAGCACTTTCTACTACTATATTTTTGGTAAAGTTGCTGATGGCAGCTCTTTGCCCTCCCTTAATACCCGCAATTGCCAAGGGCTCATGGCTATCAGCTATTACAAGAGTACTTTCGTCTAACTTGTAAGTATCGTTATCAAGCGTAGTGATAATCTCCCCTTTTTTGGCGTCACGAATTATTATATTTTTTAGTTTAGAACCCTGCTCGCCCTTGGTCGTACTATTAATCCTGTCATAATCAAAAGCGTGTAAGGGCTGACCTAACTCCAACATCGTATAATTCGTTGCGTCAACAATATTATTAATAGGATGCAAACCACAGATTACCAATTTTTCTTGCATCCAAATGGGGGAAGGTTTTACTGTGATTCCCAAAATCAAGCGACAATTATAGCGACGACATTTTTTATTATTTTGGATTTTAACTTTTAAATAATCACGTATTTTAATCCTACCGTCAACCTTAGGTTCTGTTGGTGGAAGTTTAAGTTTGTGATTAGTAATAGCGGCCAGCTCTCGGCTCAGGCCCAGGTGGCTAGAGACATCACCCACCCTATTGGAAAGCAAATCAACCTCTAAAATATCTCCGGTATTGGTGGGGTCTCGTGTCTCTAGGGAATGGTTAGTTAATAAGTCGGCTAACTCTTTAGTAGTTTTTTTAAGCCCGGTAATTTCTTTTAACCAAGCGGCAGAAAATTTCATAAGCTTATTTTAAATAAAAACTGAATTATTCTTAATTTGTCCTAAAATTGTCTTAATAAGCGTAGGTCTGGGTTATGAAAAAGACGAATATCCGTAATCCCATATTTAAGCATAGCAATTCTCTCAAGGCCTAAACCAAAGGCAAAACCTTGCCAATCTTTTGCACTAATACCTACATTTTCTAATACATTGGGGTGTACCATACCCGCTCCACAAATTTCTATCCAACCTGTATGGCCACAAATATTGCAACCATCTCCATGACAATTAAAGCAGCTCATATCCATTTCTACTCCAGGAGTAACAAAAGGGAAATAACTTGGTCTCAGACGGATTTCAATATTGGGTTGTCTAAAAACATAACCCAGGGTTTTTTCCAAAACATATTTTAAATTCCCTAAATTAGTATTTTTATCTACCATCAAACCTTCCATTTGGTGGAATTGCACCTCGTGAGTAGCGTCCAAAGCTTCGTAGCGATACGTTGAGCCTAGGGCTACCATTTTTAAAGGTGGTTTATGGCTTTCCATATATCTCACCTGTAAAGGAGAGGTATGGGTGCGCAACAGATAATTGGCATTCTTGGCTTTTTTCTCTGAACCGCCATCATTCTTATTACTTACCCAAATAGTGTCAAACATCTCTCGGGCAGGATGTTCTTCGGGAATATTCAAAGCATCAAAATTATAATACTCTGTCTCTATATCCGGACCTGTCACCACGCTAAAACCCAGTTGCTCAAAAGCTTTTATAAGGTCGTTTTCAACTAGTGTTAACGGGTGAGCAAATCCGTAACCATTCTCTTCGGCCGGGAGAGATAAGTCTACCTCTATCTCAGGGGCTTCTGTCACGCTTCGAAGATATGAAGACTTATCCTCATACTGTTTGAGAATTTCACTCCTGGCTTTATTAATTTCTTTTCCTAAAACCTTTCGCTCTTCGGGTTTTTTATCTTTAAGTTCTTTGTTCAGGATACCCAATTGGCTTTGTTTTCCCAAATAATGATTGTACCAAACACTCAACGCCTTATTGTCAGCAATTGTCTTAAGGGCATTTAAAGCATCCTTACGGTAGCTCTCTATATCAAATTCCATAGAATTAAGTATTTAAAAGCACGTTTTATTATATCAAAAACTACTCATTTTTTCAAGTAAAAACATTTACAAAAAAGCTATTAAATGTTATAAAAAGCGACTAAAAATAGAACTAAACCGGCATAAAATCTAGAATCTTGCTATTTAGCCATTTTTTGATATAATAATAGAGTTTAATTATCGCGGGGTAGAGAAGTAGTATCTCGTGAGGCCCATAACCTCAAGACACAGGTGCAAATCCTGTC
>JAVHQB010000079.1:0-8082 GCA_036170905.1 Minisyncoccota bacterium
TTCTTTAACAGTGCTATCTTCTAAATTTAAACCAACTAAATGTACCATGAAAGGAGCGATATCCTTGGGCCAAATAATCCCCTTATCATCATGATTAATTTCCACTGCCGTGGCGAGCAATCGCCCTAAGCCAATACCATAACAGCCCATAAGCACCAATTCTTTTTTCCCTTCAGGACTTACGAAAGAAACATCCATTTTTTTAGAATAAGTTGTTCCTAATTGGAAAATATGACCAATTTCTATGGCTCTGATTTCTTTTATATCTGTACTACCACATTTTGCGCAAATAAGTTTCTTTTCTTCCTCTGGACCTAAGGTTTCAAAATTAGCTGCCCAGTTACACTTCTGACACTGAGCTATTCTATCCTCTCCGATTTCGGTGACTGCCATAAATTCGTTACTCACTGCCCCACCGATACTTCCGGAGTCTGCAGAAACTATGACTGGATTTATACCGCAACGATTAAAAATATTGACATAAGCTCCTTCGGCCTGAGAATAGAAATCATCTAAACTTTTTTGGTCTGTATGAAAGCTGTATAAATCCTTCATCCAAAATTCGCGGGTACGCAACAGACCTCCGCTTGAGCGTTTTTCATTTCTAAATTTGTCTTGAATATGATAGGCAGAGAAAGGCAAGTCTTTGTAGCTATGAATAAACCGTCTGGCAATATCGGAAATAACTTCTTCGTGAGTGGGTGCCAAACAAAATTCTCTATCAAATTGGTCTTTCACTTTAAATAATGGAGGAATAAAGGCTTCCCAGCGACCGCTCTCTTCCCACAAACTCTTTGGGTTTAACACGGGCATTAAAAGTTCCTGTCCGCCAATATTATTAATTTCTTCCCTAATCACCTCGGCTATTTTTTGGTGAACTCTAAATCCAAGGGGTAAGAAACTATAAATACCAGCGGCTAAAGCTCCGTCAACAAAACCGCCCCTTAAAAGCAAGAGATGACCTTGGGCTTCTATCCCACTCGGAGTTTCTTTTATGCTTTTCCCTAAGAGATTTGAATATCTTTGACTAAATGCTTTTTTCATAAAATAATTATAACCAAATCCTAACACAAAAACCCTCTTTTTAGAAGAAGCAATGTCAGCTAAAGAATTCCATTTAAAATTTAAAATTTAGCCTTTAAAATTCAAAATGAGTCGTACCAACGACTCGTTTTGTATGTGTGCCCGGGGTGGGACTCGGACCCACACGGCTTTCGCCAAAGGATTTTAAGTCCTTCGTGTATACCATTTCACCACCTGGGCGATACTCTTACCCCGTCTTTGGCGGGCCGAAGAGGGGGGGGCGTAATAACGTAACAACAATGTAAAAGCTTCTTTTAAGTTTTATACGTTGGAGGCCAGGATGGGAATTGCACCCATGAATCGCGGTTTTGCAGACCGCTGTGTTAGCTACTTCACCACCTGGCCATATTTCTTCCTTAGTATCTCTTTTTGCTGTCCGATTTTATAAAACCTCTCTCTTCTTACTGCTTCACTTCGTGTTTGATATTCTTCGCATCCCAATAATCGCCACGGCCGATATCCTTTTGTGGATTTTACCTTACCTTGATTATGTTTGGCAATTCTTATCGCAACATTTTCACAAGAGCCAACATAAATGTCATTGTTCTTACAACTTTTGAGAAAATAAACATAAAACATATGGGTAGTACCGGTTTTGTCTCCCTACGGTCATCCCTTCGGGAGATCTGCCGTAGGCATGAGAGATCTTTATGACAGACCGCTGTGTTAGCTGCTTCACCACCAGGCCAACTAATAGTATTTTTACTTTATTACTATCTCTTTGTCAATTATTATCCCCCCTCTTTTATCTTCTTGATTTCCCTATCAACGATATCCGCATTAATTAGACCGTGGTCTTTTATAAAGTTTAATTTAGGGACAGGTTTCATATAAAGATTTTTGCCTAAAATTGTTTGAAATGTACCTTTGAATTTGTCGAGTTCTTTTAGCATGACAACTGTCTCGCTCTCGGGATAAACAGAAATTCTAACATTAGCGACACCAAGATTTTTGGGTACATCAACACTAGTCACAGTAATTAGTGTGTCGGGCTTACGATTAATCTCTTTTTCTATGAGAGGACACAATTCTTTCTTTATTAACTCCCCCACCCTCAAAACTCTATAACTCATTGTTAATGATTAAAGAAATAAAGATCGTCCCCTATGACTAAATCATTTTTGGTTTCTATTACTACTCCGCACTGTTTGTCACACTCTACCTTATCTGTATCACCCCGATCGTGTTGGAGATTAACAATTTTCCCTTGGCCTATCCTCTTCTCTTCGCGCATAATATCAAAACGGGCTTTGAGGTTAATGCACCCCTTGGTTACTTCTCCACCAACTAATTGATTGCCATGCACAGGATTAAATACTTGCAAGACGTGTAAAATGCTGGCCGGTTCTGTGATTTTATTCTTGTCTTTAGATTCTTTTACCAATTGGGTCACAAAATCCACTATTTCGTAAAGAATATCGGCTTTGAATACTTTTAAACTGTTATTGGAAAGAAAGCTGGTAGCGGCTGCTTGTTCTTTCACCCTAAAAGCAATAACAGTGGCGCCCGTAAAGAAAGCTAACTTAACATCAGTTTCATTTAAATCCCCTACCCCTACTTTGAGATAATTAAATTTAACCTCTTCGGCTTGAGCTATTTTGTCCAAGCTACTAGTAATGGGCTCCAGCGAACCCTCAACATCTGATTTGATGACTAAATTAAAAACATTTTCATCTTGGCCTTCGCAAGTCTCTGCCTCAGCTATATTTTTTTGGCAAGCTAAACTTTTTTCTTTGGCTATTTGTTCTGCTAACAAACGATCCCCTTTAAGAAGTTCTTTGAGCTCTTCCTTTTTCCCCGCATAAAACTCTTCTCCTACAAGCGACAAACTCTCAAAACCCGTTACACGTACAGGCATAGAAGCTTGGGCCGATGAAATATTTTCTCCTTTAAAATCTTCTATAATTTTGGCTTTGCCTTCCACACTTACCGTAGCGATATCATCTCCCTGGTGAAGAATACCGTCTTTCATCAAAATAACTGCACTGTTCCCTCTTTGCTTGTCCAGCCAGCTTTCTATCACAATTCCTTTTGCTCGAAGCTTTAGGTCGGTAGTAAGATTGGCCATATCCGCCATCAGCAAAATAATATCCAAAAGCTCTTCAACCCCACGGCCTTCTTTGGCAGAAATCAAATTAACCGGTACTTCGCCTCCCCAGTCTTCCACAAAAACTTTATTATCAGCTAATTGTTTTTTAATGTTTTCTACATTGATATCTGGTCTATCTATTTTGCTTATAGCGACTACGAAGGGAATTTTGGCTTTTAAAATATGTCCCAGGGCATTTAAGGTTTGGGGCATCACTCCCTCGTCGGCCGCTATCACTAAAACAGCAATATCAGCTACTTGGGCACCTCGGGAGCGCATCTCCGAAAAGGCCTCATGTCCAGGAGTGTCTAAAAAAGTAATCTTCCTATCGGTCGTCGTCCCGTTAATGTCATTTGCCTTCACTATAGCCTCATAGGCGCCTATGTGCTGGGTAATGGCTCCGCTCTCTTTGGCGGCTACATGGGTATGACGAATATAATCTAATAAAGTTGTTTTCCCATGGTCAATATGTCCCATGATTACTACAACGGGAGCTCGAGAAGTTTTTTCAGAATTTTTAATTATGTTTTTGTCTTGATTTGCAGTCATATTAAATCTTTACAGTTTTAACTTTGCGCACCGCAGTATATCAAAAAAACCCTTATTAAACAAGGAAAATCAGCAAAATAGCCTTTTAAAGTGGTTATTTTTTAATATCGATAATTTATGTAAACAGTATAATCTGAAGCCTGAAACCGTTCTTTGGCAAATTCGGCTACTTTATAAGGTGGATACTCTTTACAACTGAAAATGTCAAGATAAATAGCTTTTGAGGCATTAGCAAAATGAGCCGAAATAAGAGAAGTCTCAATTAGTTGAGTCATGGAAAAACCAGCTACTTTTTCATCCTCACCGAAATTGACTACTACGGTTTCTCCGAATCGTTTCATTTGGATAAGGTCGCACAAATCATGCACAAAAGTTTTGATATATTCAGCGTCTGTTATCTTCGCTAAATCGCAGTTCTTTAAATCAATGGAGGTCGCTAAACCCCAAAGGTTTTCCTCTTTGCACTTATTTATGATTTCTCCGTCTTTGTTTTCTTGGTCTTCTGTCATATCCCAAAAATACTTAAATTTAAATTATAACTTAGGCACAATATACAAAATTGGCGTTTCTGTCAAGACCCTACTTAAACACCTTAAAAAACGCTGAAAGAATCAACACAAAAGTAGCGAAAAACACAAATTTATCCTATTAAAAAAAGTTTATTAGATACGAATAAAAAATGATTGTTCCTGCTGTAGCAGCTAAAATACAAAAAATTAGAACTATCCCGGCCGCAATATCCTTAAGAGCTCTGACTTTTAAAGAATAGCTCGGTTCTAAAAAATCGGCTGCTCTTTCTATGTAAGTATTAAACATTTCGAGACCCAAAATAACTCCTATGAGCATCAAGATGAGTGCCCAATGAGTGGGGGTGAGATGAACTAATACGCCTGCCATAATAACCAGTGCAGCTATCACTATCATTACCTTGAAGCTCCTCTCTTCCAAAGCAATAGCGATGCCTTTAAAGGCATGCTTAAAACTATGAAAAATACTTTTTGAATAAGGACTCATTGTAATCTAATTTATGAAGTAACTGTTTATTTTTTATTCTCTCTTTTTTCTCTTTTTCCATTTGTTAGCCAGTCCTCTTCTTCCAAAAACTCTTTGCAAAAAAGAGGACAAACATAAACATTATATCTCTATTTTTGAAAACATATAACTGCCAATGAAAACCAAAATAAGAGTTAATGCGCCCAAGATAGTAAAATCATGCAAAAAGCCGAACTGATAAACACCTGTTAAAGCCCCTCGCAAACCATCTATTCCATAAGAAAGCGGATCAATTCTGGCCATAACGGCTAAACCTTTAGGCAAGTCTTCAAAAGAAAAAATGGCTCCCGAGAGAAAGAAAATAGGCATAACCAGAAAATTCATAATCATTTGAAAACCCTGCATATCCTCAAGAACCGAAGCAATTGCTGTACCAAGTGCAGTAAAGAGAATTGCAATTAATAAAATAAAAATGGGGGCTATCAATAGTGAACCTAGAGACGTAGGCCTAAATCCAAACAGAAAAGCAATGGCTAAAACTATAAAACCTTGAGCAATAGAAATAGTGGCGCCTCCCAAAGTACGCCCGAGCATAATATTGATTCTTGATACCGGTGCCACCAGAGTTTCTTTTAAAAAGCCAAACTCCTTATCCCAAATGATATCCATACCGGAAACAATGGAAGAAAATAAAACTGTCATAGCAATAATACCTGGAGTAAGAAACTGAAGATAATTGCCCTCACCAGCTTTTTGAAATACTGGACCAAAACCATAGCCCAAAGCTAATAAAAATAAAACTGGTTGGGACAAAGCTCCAATAATTCTGGCTTTCGACCGCAGGGATCTTTTTAATTGCCTCAACCAAAGAATAAAAATAGTACTCATGAATTATTTTATTTTTTATGATTTTTGATAGCCCTCATTCTGTCAACACTACCAGCTAACTCTTCCCTCAAATCGTAACCAGTAAAATGCAAAAATGCATCTTCCAGCGATTGGGTGCCAGCTTTGTCTTTCAATTCCTGGGGAGTACCATACTCAACTATTTTTCCGTGGTCTATTATAGCAATCTCTTCGGCCACTTTTTCCGCCTCATCCATATAATGGGTAGTGAAAACTACTGTAATATTTTCGTCCTTATTCAATCTATTAATATAGTCCCAAATATGGTTTCTGGTCTGTGGATCAAGGCCAAGGGTAGGTTCGTCTAAGAAAATAATTTGCGGATGATGCAAAAACCCGCGAGCTATTTCCAATCTTCTTTTCATACCACCAGAAAATGTTTTTACAAGGGAATTTTTTCTTTCCCAAAGGTCAACCATTTTCATTAATTGTTCAATTCTTTCTCGTCTTAGTTTTTTAAGTACTTTATAAAGAACTCCGTGAAAGTCCATATTTTCGTAGGCAGTTAGTTCATCGTCAAGGCTCGAGTCCTGGAACACGATTCCAAAGGAGCGTCTTACGTCATCCGGATTTTTTGCCACGTTAAAACCGTTAATAATAACTTCACCACTGGTTGGCTTAAGAAGAGTGGTTAAAATTTTTATAGTAGTGGACTTTCCTGCTCCATTAGGACCAAGGAGGGCAAAAATCTGACCTTGCTCAACCTCAAAGGAAATATCACAGACTGCCTCTATATCTTTAAAATTTTTAACTAAATGTTTTACTTGGATTATTTTCATAAAATAGTATTATTCAGCGATTGCCAGTTTGTCTCATAAACTAAACATAGTCAAGACGAAAAACTGATCACTGCGAAAGTAAGAGGATTTGAACCCTGATACCTTATAATCCATTTAATGCTCCTTGCATCTCATTGATATAATTGCCAAAAAGTGCAAAAATTCCCCAAATCATTAAAATGGTTGATATTAAAGTGAGAACTATTGTTATTATGCCTACACGTTTTGCCTGTAAACTTTTTCCCATAACATATTTAATGCCTGGCCATAAACCTAATGGCGGCAAAAAAACAGCTAAAGCATAGAGGCCGATTTGAGCAGGAACCGAAATCGTCATCGGTTTTCCCTTTAAATTATTACCACAATTCGGGCAAAAGTAATATCCTGCTGAAATGGTCTGATGGCAAACAGGGCAAACATTAAAAATATTATCCATAGACTAAAAATTAAGATTTATTTTAATCTTCATTATTTAAGTTAAAAACAAAGAAAACCACAGGGTAAATCTCCGTCTAAATACCACTTACCTTGAGACTTTACAATTTTAACGACTTGACCAGAAGTTGTTTTACATAATCCATAATCATTGGTTTTTTCCGTTAACTGAACGCACCCTCTGAAAGAATAATAATTCTCAAATGTACTGTGAGCCTTCCTCAAAATAATTATTTGATCTATAGCAAAAGCAAAAATTATTATTACCACTAAAAGTATAATAATTATTACTATTTTATTTTTATTTAATTTCATATATTTTACTATATCAAAAGAACATCTAAGGGGCGATTTTTTATCTGGCTTCGTGTAGAGGATTCGAACCTATTTTGAAAAAATACTGATAAAATCTACCCATCTCGATTCCTCGATAAAAAATATAGTGAGCAGAACACTAAGAACTAGTACCTAGTGCATAAAGATAACCATCCCATGATCCTATATAGATTGTTCCATCCGAAGAAATAGCTGGAGAAGAGAAAATTCCATCGCCTGTTTCAAATTTCCACTTGAGTGTTCCATTGAGATTCAGCGCATAGAGATAGTTATCATTTGACCCTATATAGATTGTTCCATCGGAAGAAATGGTTGGGGAAGAAGTAATCTCATCGCCTGTCTCAAAATCCCATTTGAAGGTGCCATTAGGATTTATTGCAGATACATAGCCGTCCCATGACCCTATATAGATTGTTCCATCGGAAGAAATGATTGGGGAAGAAACAGACGAAGAGATAATCCAGTGACCTGTATTATATTTCCACCTAATAGTTCCATTAGGATTAAGTGCATAAAGGTAACGGTCATTTGATCCTACATAGATTGTTCCATCTGAAGAAATTGTTGGAGAAGACCAAATCCTACCACTTGTCTTAAATTTCCATTTAAGGGTACCAGTAGAGTTAATTGCATATAAGTTACAGTCATTTGACCCTACATAGATTGTTCCATCCGAAGAAATAGCTGGAGATGTCTGAATTCTTTTGCTTGTTTCAAATTGCCACTTAAGTGTTCCATTGGGGTTCAGCGCATAGAGATAGCTTCGTAAAAAATTGAAGATATCGAGGCGACCAATATTTGCCCCTATGTAAATTGTTCCATCGGAAGAAATGGTTGGGGAAGAATAAATCACGTCGCCTGTTTCAAATTTCCACTTAAGTGTTCCATCGGGGTTCAGCGCATAGAAGTAAT
>JAVHQB010000080.1:0-7911 GCA_036170905.1 Minisyncoccota bacterium
TTCAGAGAAGCGAGCTAAAAATATCTGACGATACATCTTACCTAAAATAGGAACTTTCAAGAGCCAATAGCTTTTAACCCTCTCCCCCTCTGCAGAGGATAAGTAATTTTTAATAATCCAGGCTATACCGGCCAAAATAACTAATAAAACAATTCCCCAATTAGAAAGAAATTTCCCTGAGTTCATAAGAATTCTGGTAGCTAAGGGTGGTTGGGCATCAAATTCACTAAAAATACCTGACATTTGGGGCGCTATAGAAATAGTAATAAAGGCGCCCACCACTACAAAGGTACCTAGAACAAAGATAGGATACACTAAAGCGCTCTTGGCTCTCGCATTAAGTTTGTATTCATGGTCGGCATAATCAGCCAGATATCCCAAAGTTTCTTCTAATCTTCCTGACAGCTCAGCCGACCTAACCATTTGAGTATAAAACTCAGAAAAAATTCCTTCGTTTCTACTCATGGCCTGAGATAATGTTAAACCAGAATCAATATCAATGTTGAGCTGATAAATAACATCCTTCATTGTCGAGCTGGATGTTTGGGCTATCAGAGATTTAAGAGATTCACTGAGTGGTACCTGGGCTTGCAAAAGGGTTGAAAACTGTCTCATAAAAAGAGAGAGGTCCTGACCGCTAATCTTATTACGCTTGCCAAAAAGATCCTCCCAAAAACTCCTTTGCGATTCCGGTTCCAAGTTCAAAACAGTTAAACCGTGACCCTGAAGGGTAGAAATGGCGGAATCTAAAGATTGGGCATCAATTTTACCCGCTTGGATTTGTCCCTGACTATCTCTGGCTTGGTAATAAAAAATCATATCTTTAATTAAGCATCATTCTTAATTCCCCTGGATTTAGAGAATAAATTTCAGCGTTTCCCAGGGAAATCACTTTCTTTTTTACAAGATCTGTTAACGACCTATTCATAGAGATCATCCCTTCTTGGGCACTAGTATCAATGACTAGGTCTAATTGATAATTCTTTCCTTCTCTAATTAAATTTTTGACAGCTGAATTAGCTAACATTACTTCACAAACAGGAACTCTCCCACCACTTATTCTGGGGACCAATCTTTGAGAAACAATAGCTACTAGAGAAGCGGCTAGTTGAGACCTAATTTGGTTTTGTTGGCTTGAAGGGAAACTATCAATAATTCTGTCCAAGGTTTGACTGGCAGAATTTGTGTGCAAAGTAGAAAACACTAAGTGACCTGTCTCTGCTGCCGTTAAAGCAATGGCAACGGACTCCGTATCACGCATTTCACCAATCATAATCACATCGGGGTCTTGCCGTAAAAGAGATTCCAGCCCCTTGTGGAAACTCAAAGTATCGGAACCAACCTCTCTTTGGTCTACGAGCGAGCGATCTTGCACAAAGACATATTCAATAGGGTCTTCAATAGTAATAATATGGTCCATTCTTTTGTGATTGATTTCATCAACAAGGGCCGCTAGGGTGGTCGTCTTTCCATGCCCAGCAGGGCCAACTACCAAAACAAATCCTTGACTGAAATTTGTTAATTCATGAAGAACAGGAGGTAAATTCAGTGCTTCTAAAGTTCTTATTTCGGCTGAAATAAGACGAAGCGATGCAGCTAAATAACCTCTTTGAAAGTAAACATTTACCCTAAAACGTATCTTGTCTTCATAATTAAAAGCAAGGTCTATTTCTCTTTCTTTTATAAGACGGTCTTGTTGTTCTGGAGTTAAGAGCCCACTAATTAAAGCGGCAACGGAATCAGGGGTAAGGACTTGTTCTTTGGCGATCTCAATTAAATTACCATCAACTCTAATACTGGGACGTCTACCTACGCTAAAATGAATATCAGAAGCCCCTTGTTGGCCAGCTAATATTAATAAGTTAGCTAAATGTTGTTGGTAATCTTCCATAAAAATTTAAAATTAATTTGCAGTATCCGTTGTTTTAATAACCTCTTCTAAGCTGGTTAAACCACCCAAAGCTTTAAGCACTCCATCTTGCCTTAAGGTTACCATGCCCTGTTTTCTTGCTTGAGCTTCTATTTCTTGATTATCACCTTTTTTATAAATAATTTGGCTTAGCTCGGGTGACATATCTAAGGCTTCAAATATTCCAATGCGCCCTAAATATCCTTTATAATTACAAGTTTGACAACCCTTAGAAACATAAAGTTTATAAGGCTTTTTGTATGGCAAACTATTTTTAATATCAGTTGGTAAATTAGCAAGAGCTTCATCAATGATTTTTGTTTGCATTTCATTGGCAACTATTTCTATTGTACAATCTGGGCACAAATGTCTGACAAGTCTTTGCGATATCATTAAACTTAGGGCTGGAGGAAGTAAGAAAGATTCTGCTCCCATATCTAAAAGTCTAGGAATAACACCAGCAGCGTTATTAGTATGAAGAGTAGCTAAAACAATATGACCAGTGAGGGCAGCATGAATAGCTAAATCGGCAGTCTCAGAATCTCTGATTTCACCAACCATAATTACATCAGGGTCTTGACGTAAAATAGAACGCAATCCGTTTGCAAAAGTGTAGCCTATTTCTGGTAATACTTGAGATTGGTTTACTCCTTCTACCGTATATTCGACTGGGTCTTCTAAGCTAACAATATTGACTCCATCTTTATTTAGTTCCTGGAGCATGGCATACAAAGTGGTAGATTTACCAGAGCCCGTTGGTCCAGTAATTAAAATCATTCCGTATGGTTTCGCTATGGCTTTAGCTAGAATTTCGGCATTATGACCTTCTACACCCAAATCTTTAATACTCTTTAATCCAATTGTAGGGTCTAAGACTCTGATAGCTATTTTTTCTCCAAGGGCTGTAGGAAAAGTCGAGACTCTGTAATCTATTTCCTTTTCATCTATATAAGTATGAAACCTACCATCTTGAGGAACTCTTGTTTCGTCTATTTTTAAATTAGACATTACTTTAATTCTTGAAACAATGGCTGAATGAATTTCTAGGGGTAAGAAAATATTAGAAGTAAGATTTCCGTCTACTCGTAGTCTTATTCTTAATTTATCTCGTAGTGGTTCTATATGAATATCTGAAGCTCTCGTACGAACGGCGTAAGTAAAAACAGCAGAAAGTAATTTAATGATAGGAGCTTCTTCGGCAATAGCTCCTTGAATATTAAGATTTACTGTCTGGCCAGTTGGTCGAACTTTTTCTTTAAAAATTTTCTGATTAAAATCTTGCTGTAAACTAGTTAGTATTTTTCTTAAATCCTCGGCAAACGTTTGATATTGTAACCACAACTTTTTTAAATCACTTTTAGAAACTATATAAACCTTTATTCCTAAATGGAGCCTCTTAGCAATATATTTGATAGCTTCTTGAGCCTTAATATCTTCAGGATGAAGCATCCCTATCGATAAGTTGACCTTGTCTTTTCCCAAGCAGATAACTTTGTAGTTACGGGCAGCGTCCTCAGGAATCAGCGCCAAAATATCTTGAGGGATAGTGTCTTGGGGAGAAAAGGTTTTAACTGGTAAGCCAAAATATTTTCCCCTCATGAGAACCAACTCGTTTTCACCAAAAACTTTTTGATTTAAAAGAACCTCTTCTATATTTTTGCCACTAGAGGTTATTTCATTTTCCAAAAGAGAGGCCTTATCAGCCACTATTAATTTTTGTTCAACAAGAAATTTTAAAAAGTTGAGATCCATTACCAAACCTTATAACTACTTAACAAAAGGATTCGCCTTGCCTTTAGGGCTATTACCAATCTGGCTTTCACTTATATGGCTTACAAGCTGGCTGAGAAATGGATATTCATTAAAAATACCATTTATTTTTTCGTTCAGGTTAACATCTTCAATAATTTCGGTCCCTTTGGGCAAAAGTTTTTTTATGTCATTAGTTACCACTATCTCGGGATTAACCGCTGACTTTAAAAAGAAGAACATTCCCCCACCAATAAGAAAAGACAATACAATAATCCATAGCCATAAATTGTTTTTTCTAGCAGGAGAGGAGTTAATATTGATACTCATAGTTCCTATAATTGATAATAAGCGGTTAAATTAACTTGATACTCTAAAACAGTAGTCGAACTGGCACTACCCGCTATTTTGGGCTTATTGTTGGTAATTATAATGCTCGTAGGGTTTAAGGTTTTGTTATTGATGGCGAGCCCAAAAAGGTTAAGTAAACGTTTTTCTTTTTCCACTTCCTGCAAAAAAGTTTTAAAATTCAAATAATTTCCCCTCAAGGTCAATTGAGCATTAATCAAAGAGGGTAAGTCGCTCAAAACTTGGTTACTGCTTTGCCTTTTAGTGCTACCAAAAGTAAAATCAATTTTATCTAAAACTAAACTATTCTGTTTGGCCAGCAAATCTAAAGTGGCTAAGATTTCTGCTGTTTGAGGAGAAGAAGGTAAAATGGCTTTAATATCACTTATTTGAGTTTCCATTTGGGCAGACTCACTAGCCAATTTTTCTGCTAATAGTTTATATTTCTCCATTTCGCTTTTGTCCGCCTCGGCTGACTTTATATTCCCCATAGTTTTCTGAAGCCGATCTCGCTCCGGAGAAATCACTCTGAGGAAAGTAAACACAGACACAGCCAAACAAAGTGTGATAATGGTAACGGCTAAGGTTTGTTTTGTATTCTCACGCATAGGTATTAAAAGTTAAGGATTCCTTTATTGACACTGATCTCTAAATTAAAATCATACCTCCCCGTGCTTACGGCCTTGGCCCCCTTTAAAGTTACTTTACTAAAGGCGGGTTGGCCGTTATCACTTATAAGGGCTTGCTGAAAATTAAGTACTTGCTGAGAAATAACTAAGTAGCTTTCGGCTACGCCACTCAGAGTTAAAATTAAGGTATCAGGATCCCAATCAAGAGAAATAAAATAAACATTGGGATGAGTATTTTCCTCGATAAGCGTCATTAATTCTGAAGTATTTGAATGGTCATTCAAAATGCTGGAAATATTATTGAGAGTCTTTTCTGTTTTAATAATGTCACTCTCGCTACCAGAAAAAGAATTTTTCAACTGTTCTGTTTCTTGATGTAAACTCTCTAATTTTTTGGTTTGAATGCCGTTCCATACTTTTAAACCGACTGATACTATAATTGCCAAAACTAAAATAATGACACTCAGTGCCACCAAACCGCTTGGCCAAGTATTTTTAGTATCTTTATGGCTTAGGGCAAAACTGACATCTCTTTTGACACTAGTGATATCCATATAAGAATTAATATAGTTCTATGTTCCTATTATACTCTAAACAAACAGTCAAAATCAAGCAAAAAACCACCAGCTACCATTTTTAAGATAGTTTCATCATAGATAAACCACAGGCAATGGACAAACTAGAACCGATATCTTTAACTATAGGTTCGAGCTTGCTTTCATATTTTATCACACCCATCTCAAACGGATTACCTTTTATGACCTTACATTGCATCTCTTTCTCAAAATAAGCAATAATTCCCGGAAGATTAGCCGATCCGCCAGTTAAAACGATGGTGTCAATCGTTATATTATGATTGCTCTCGTATAATTTTTTTGTCTTAGTTATCTGGGCAACAATATTCCCCAGGATAGGCAACATCAAATTCGAGATGCCGCCACTATCGGCTTCATTATTCAGAATCCCATACGTTCTTTTAAGCTCCTCGGCTCTGAAAGGGTCTATACCCATTCCTGTGGAAATTACCTGGGTCAAGTCTCCCCCACCCAAGTCCGTAGTTTCCACAAATTTTAGCTTGCTATTCTCTACTACCGAGAAGGAGGTTAAACGCCCGCCCATATCAATTATCATATAGATTCCCTTCAAAACAGTGGAAAAAATCCTGGCAGAACTAATGCTTTCAAGTTCAATAGAATTTAGATTGAGCTTAGCAAGTTGTGCTGTTTTAACTAATCTAGAAACTTCGTCTTTGGGCACTGCGATAAGCAGGATCTGCAGTCCTTTCTCATCTGAACCCACATTAACCCATTCAAGCATTGTATCGGCTAGTGGCAAAGGTATGTATTGTTTTGCCTGATAAGCCAAAGCTTGGTCAATTTCTTTCTCTGGCATTTTTGGTAAATTTACCAAAGCTACAAAAGATTCAAAAGCCGGTACTGACATACTAACGTAGTCCGGTTGCATATTCGTTTTTTGTAAAAGAATGGAAATTAATTGAGCAGTGGGTTCTTCTACTAATTTAAAATTGCTTGTCTGGATTGATTCATTCAATCTCTCTAGATGAGCATAGTTTTCTAAGATACCGTAAGACTTCAGATAAAGGCTGCCACCAGTTCTCACAATTTCGGCCACTTTAATACTAGTAGTACCGATATCGATACCTACGTAATGATTTGGTGCTAAAATTTTATTAAAGAATGACATCCGGTGTTATAATATCCAAGAAATAGAAGTTAATTATCTAGAGCTACTAATCATTTTAGTAAGGTTTAGCAAATATTGCAAACAATGTCTTTCATTCAAAATGGTTTAGACTTACTTTTACCGAACCAATGTCTTGGTTGCCATAAATTTTTAGACAGTCGAGTTCCTTTGTGTCTTACTTGCGCTAAAACTCTTTCACCCAATTTTGCCTTTTACTGCCCAATTTGTCATAAGCGCTTACCTTATCGGTCCCTAGTATGCCCTACTCATAGAACGCAGCCGCTCAAGGCTATTGCCTGCCTTTTTGATTGGCGTAATTTATTGGTACAGGAATTAATTTTAAATTTCAAATATCATAACCTCGTCCCACTAAAAAGCGTCTTTCAAACCTACCTCTCAACTTTCTTGAATTACCATCTCCAAATTCTCCAAGAACAAAATTACAATCTAATTCCTATTCCCTTAAGCTCGCAGAGACTAAGGCAAAGAGGGTTTAATCAGGCCGAAATAATTCTTCCGAATCAAGAATCATTAAGGCTGCCTATAATGAAAAATAATTTATTGAGAATAAAAAACAATCCTCCTCAAGCCTTGACTTCTTCTCCCGAAGAAAGACTACAAAATATGATAAACGTGTTTGGTATTAAAAGTAGTGAAGAAATTTCCAAAAAGAACTTCCTTCTAATAGATGACGTTTACACAACAGGGGTTACTTTAAACGAAGCTGCCAAAACTTTAAAAGAAAACGGAGCCAAAAACATAATCGGCGTTACCCTAGCCGGACAGATATATTAACTGTTCTGGTGGGCAATGTAGGATTCGAACCTGCGACCTTCTCGTGTCCTGCCCAAAGTGGACGATGCAGGATTCGAACCTGCGACCTCCTCGGTGTAAACGAGGCGCTCTAACCAACTGAGCTAATCGTCCACTTTGGGCGGGATTGCGATTTGTAAATAAAATTGTAAACAATTTTGACAAATCGGGAATAACCGCAGGACTCTAATCAACTGAGCTAATTGCCCTTATTTTTCGTTTATTTATACTCCCAGTTTCCCTTTGAAATAATTTATTATTTCTTCGTCACCCAAGAAACAAACCCCTACTTTTGTGTAGAGAAAAGGAATGGCACCTAAATTGCTTTCGGCCGTGTAGCCACAAGCAGTCTGCTTTGCTAAAAGTAATTCTTTATTCGTTTGACTAAAATCTACTTCTAACTGTTGGTAGGCTATTTTAGTGTCGGCTTTATTTGTCTTGAGAAAGTCTTCTACTTTAATACAATGAGGGCAAGTGGTGGAATAAAAAAGTAAATCTGTATCTGGTCTAACTGGTACAGCATGTTTAGACTGAATTTGGGTATAGACCAAAAGCCCAGTTATTAAAACAATGACGACCCCTCCAAACATTATTAAACCCTTATCTTGAAATCTTTTCAAATTTTTAAAGCTCATATAAATTGAATTAGTTGGGTTAAAAACACATGTCCGTATTTGTTAATAAATTAACAAATTTAGTATCTGTGCTTCCACAATAACATTTCATTTTCTTTTTTTCAAACCCAGGTTGTTCCCTTAA
>JAVHQB010000081.1:0-1629 GCA_036170905.1 Minisyncoccota bacterium
CGTCCAGGAATTATTAAAATCGGATTTGCCAAATGAAGATAAACTGGCGACAATACTTGATTTTGATAAAGTTTTAGGGCTTGGTTTAGATAAAATAGAGGAAGAATTTATACCAGATGAAGTCAACAGGCTCGCCCTAAAGCGACAAGAATCTCGTAATAATAAAGATTGGGCTAAAAGCGATGAATTGAGAGATAAGATTAAAGAACTTGGGTATGAAGTAAAAGATATTGATAGCGGGTTTGTAATTAAGCTAGTTAAATAAGACTTTGTTTCTGGATTTATTATTTTAATTAATTTCATATTATTTATTTAATTCATCTAATATCATAATATCTCTTAACGAGCTATCGTTATGAGCTTTACTATATTCACTATTAAACCTTTTCTTTGCTATTTCTATGTCTATTTCTATTGGTTTTGTTTCTACTTTCAATTCTTCAGCAGTGAGTTTTAACTTTTTCTTCTTACCTTTCGTCCTTGCCGTATAATATGTTATGTGTATAGAATACTCTTTTCTAATATTTTCTATAAAACCAATACATCTTATGCCATCAATTTCATAGCCAGTTTCTTCTAAAATCTCACGTTTTATGGCTTTTATATTACCCTCGTTCTTTTCTACACTTCCACCAGGGAGTTTCAATAGATTTTTTACTCCGTAACCATTCTCTTCAATACAGATTAGCGTATTTTTATTTTTATAAATTAAACCTCTAACCTTTTTACGAATTGGAAGTCTACTTATTTTTTCTATAGAAAAATTGTGTTCATTTATAATTCCAATCTTTTTCATAATTTATTTCCTTATTTTCTTTTAATTTCTAACCAATCTGGAACAGGAATAAAAGTAATTTCTTCCCATCCATCAATCTCATCATCCGTAACATTAAATAAATCTTGATATGCTGTTTCTACACTTCCATGAAGGGCTTTACTCCAGTCAAAACCAAGTAAATTAGAAACTCTATGTATTTCTTCTTCTGTCTCTGATTCTATTTCAACAAAAGTTGGTATCCATGGCCAAGTATCTATAGTTATTTCTGATGTACCTAATATCCATTTTTCTCTTTTAGTTTCTTGATATGATTTACTATCAAAACCACATGCCTGAAGAAAATCACACATAGTTTCAAAATTACTTATATCTAAGGTTATTTCTTTTGTCCCATGAAGTGTTCTATCTACTAATTTCTTATAACTTAGAGTTATTTCCCCATCTCCTTCATCTCTCACCCGTACCCATGCTCCTTCCTTTCTTAATCTTTCATCTGGATAATCAAAAACTTTTCTTTTCATTAGGCGTTCTCCATACTTCAAAATTGCTCCAATTTCTTTCAATTTAGTTCTAATTTCACCAACATCTATATTTAAAAATTTTGCTTCAATTTCAGTTTTCATATTTATATTATATCAAAAAAATAACTTTCGTTATAATTCATAATTCTTAATTACTTACCGCATCTAATTCCATAAAGAAAGCTGAGCCTTTGCCTTCCCCTTCTGATTCTACCCAAACTCGCCCTTTATGCGCTTCTACTATTTGTTTTGCTAGATAAAGCCCTAGGCCCGTACCTGTAGTATTCATTCTGGCACCATCTCCACGAGCAAACTTTTGGAAGAGACTTT
>JAVHQB010000082.1:0-7835 GCA_036170905.1 Minisyncoccota bacterium
AATCAAACCGGGAAACATTAATATGGAGCTAGCAAAGATTATAGGAATCATACCAGTTTGGTTTACTTTCATAGGCAAATAAGTAGAGGCTCCACCGTAAACCTTGGTCCCTCTCACTCTTTTGGCATAAGAAACTGGAATCTTTCTTTCGGCCTCGGTCACATAAATAACCCCAAGAATTACTAAGAAGGCCATCAAGAAAGTGATGATAATATTTATCATTAAAGCAATCGAAGGGTTGGTAGAATAACTGGCAATGGTCAAAGCTACTTCTCTAGGGTATTCAGCCACTATACCTGAAAAAATAAGAATAGAGATACCGTTACCCAATTTTTGTCTAGTGATATTTTCACCGAGCCACATTATAAAGATACAGGTCACCGTAATAACCAAAAGATTCATTAGTAAAGCAGCTGGGGTATAACTAAGAATGCCCTGGGCCTTTAAAATATTGAGATAACTAAAGCCTTGTAGAAGGGCTAGCGGTATAGACAGAAGGCGAGAATATTGTTCGAAACGCTTTCTATCACTCTCTGTCCCCTCTTGCTGCATCTCTTTGAGGGATGGAAAAACCATCGTTAAAAGCTGCATAATAATGCTCGCGGTTATGTAAGGTCCTATACCAAGCATAGCTATAGAGAGTTTGGCCAAAGCGCCACCAGAAAGCATACTAGCTAAACCGAAGATTTTGTTATTTTCAAGGATGATTTTCCACTTAGCTTGGTCTACTCCAGGTACAGGAATAACATACATCATTCTCACTAGAAGCAGAATGGCTGCAATTACTAGGAGACGATGTCTAAGCTCCTTGTCTTTTAAAAAATGTGTAAGTTTAGACATAAAATAAAACTCTTTAAATTTAGGCAAAATTTTCCTAAGTTATAGAACCACCGGTTTTTAGTATAGATTCGGTGGCTGTTTTAGAACAAGCGCATTTTTCGACAACGAGCTTGGCTGTTAAATTAACGTTTCCCAAAATTTTAACATGAGGAATCTTTCTACCAACAGTTCGCACTAATCCTTTTTGAACTAAAGACTTGGGAGTAACTTTCTCACCAGTTTTATAGTTTTTGGCAATAACGGCTAAATTAACGAGAGCTGGTTTTACCTTTAAACTTTTAAATTTTTCCCCTCTTCTTTTGGGTTGCTTTAAAATCAATTCCTTTTGAATCTGACGGAATTTGGCACCAGAACGAGATTTTTGTCCCTTTTGTCCCTTACCAGAATAAGTACCCCGCTTTCCTCCTCGGCCAATTCTAATTCTAGATCGGTTTTTATGTTCTGTTTTAAGAGTGTGTATTTGCATAATGTAATCTTCTATCTTTGAATATATTGCTTATTTTTAGCAAAATAGCTTAGGGCTACAAAAGTAGCGCGAGCATTATTAATAGCATTGGAAGTGCGGCCAATAATTTTGGCACTAATATTAGGGATACCAGCCAATATTAAAACCCAACGCACTGCGCCTCCGGCCACAACGCCACGCCCCTTAGCGGCTGGTTTTAGAATAACTTGAGCGGCTGAATATTTAGCGGAAACTTCAAAAGGAATAGTATCGTTCACTGTGCTAATCTCTAACATATCTTTTTTAGCCTGATTAACAGCCTTGTCAACGGCTTGAGTAACATCGGCCCCTTTAGCAATGCCTAGACCAACCTTACCCTGATGATTGCCAATCAAAACAGTAGCTCTAAAGCTCATACGTTTACCTCCGGCCACAACCCTGGTCACCCTAGCTAATTCCAGGACTCTTTGGTCGTATTCTTTTACTTCTTTTTTTGCAAATTTAGTTCTCACCATAAAATAATATTATTAGTCTAAATTAAGATTAAAAAATTAACCCTCCTTTGCGAGCGCCACTAGCAAGGCTGGCGACACGACCATGGAATTTATAAGCGCGTCTGTCAAAAACAACTGTTTTAATACTCTTAGCCAAAGCTTTTTTAGCTAATTCCTCTCCCATAATACTGGCTACATCAACTTTTTTAGTTCTCTTTTTTCCTGTCATTTTTAAACTGGAAACGGACACCAAGGTCTTACGGCTTTCATCATCTATAAGTTGGGCGTAGATATTTTGATGGGAACGAAAAACAGCTAAACGAGGTTTAACACTCGTCCCGCTTATCTTGGCCCTTACTCTTGCTATGCGACGATTTTTTCTACGATTCGTGTCTTTTAAATTCTGTACCATAGTATTTTAATAAAAAATGCTTTATGCGGTAGAGGTGGCTACTTTCTTACCAGCCTTGCGCCTGATGGGTCGACCAACATAGTGTACTCCTTTTCCTTTGTAGGGGTCTTCTTTTCGTTGCTTATGCACTAAAGCGGCAAAGGCTCCCACAGATTGCTTATCACAGCCAGAAATAGTAATAATGTTTTTTTCCAAGCTAACTTTAATATCCTCGGGAAAATCTAATTCAATGTTGTGTGAATAGCCTAAGGACAAAATTAACTTTTGACCCTGGATTTCGGCTTTATAACCTATGCCATCAATACTTAATTTTATAGAAAAATTTTCAGACACTCCTAAAAGCAAATTCCGCAGGAGAGCAGTAAGGGTTCCCCAGAGGGCGGCTGAATTTTTTAAATTATGCCTAGGCTTTAGACCAAGGGTCTTTTCGTCTAAAACTATTTCAAAATTCTTATCAATACTTAATTCGCCATGACCCTTTGGCCCTTCTATTTTAACCACCTGACCTTCGACAGTTGCTGTCACTCCCGCCGGAATGTTTAAGTGTTGCTTACCCACCCTGGATTTTACTAATAGGCGAAGATTTTCTTTTTGATTGGCTTTGTTTTCCATAAAACTGTGATAAATAAATTACCAGATAGATAATAACACTTCTCCTCCTAATTTATTCTTGCGAGTATCCTTTGATGTCATCAGGCCCTTAGAGGTAGAAATAATATAAAAACCGTAACGATTCTTCGGCGAATAGATTTCGGTAGCTTTCATATAAACACGATTGCTCGGTTTAGAGATTCTTTCTAATTCATGGACGAGAGGGTCGCCATTAGCATCGTACCCTAAGGTTACTTCTAAGCTTTTGGCTACCCCTCGACCGACTTTATTAACCTCAGTGATCATGCCTTCTTTGGACAAAATCTCTAAAATGGCTAATTTAAGTTTAGAGTAAGGCAATTTGACTATTGTATGTTTGACGGCGATTGCGTTTCTCAGCCTAGTAAGCATATCGCTGATGGGATCTGTAATTGTCATAAAACCTATGTGAGTTAAATAATTTGTATAGATACTTATTTTTTAATTTAACTTATCAAAGTTATATAGATTTAAAAAATATTGTATCAGTTTTTTTACCAACTAGCTTTTTTAAGACCAGGGATTTCCCCTTTATGAGCCATTTCTCTAAAACAAATTCTGCACAGACCAAATTTGCTGAGGTAACCACGATTGCGGCCACAGCGAAAACAACGATTAACTTTGCGAGTACTAAATTTTGGTTTTTTAAGGGTTTTTGCTATGTCTGATTTTTTAGCCATATGATAATTAAGAAAGAATTCTAATTATATATAAAATTTATTTTTTCTGTCTTTTGGTGCCATCACCCGAAACTAACGGCATCCCCATTAATTCCATCAACCTTGCTCCTTGTTCCTTGTTCTTAGAATTAATAGTTAAGTTCACTTCGAGGCCAAATGGAGCGCCGCTAATATCTTCAGCTGTCTCGGGGAAAATGGTATGTTCCTTAATTCCTATGCTGAGATTCCCTTTATTATCAAATTTGCTTTCATTAACCCCCCAGAAGTCTCGAGAACGGGGAAGGGCAATATTTACCAAACGGTCATAGAAATCATACATCCTTCGTCCTCGCAGGGTAACCACGTAGGCTACGGGTTGTCCCTCTCTCAACTTAAAGCCAGAAATAGATTGGCGCGCCCCTCTTAAGGCTGGTTTCTGGCCAGTAATAAGGGTGAGGGCTTTAACAACTCTTTCTTCAATGTTTTTGGCGCCATTAGGATTTGCCGTAGCTAATTTACCAAAACCACAATTAATAGTGATTTTAGTTAACTTAGGTACCTCCAAATCATTCTTAAAGCCAAACTCTTTTTTGAAGGCTGGAATAACTTCTTTTTTATATTTTTCTGTAGCTGGGATAATCATAGATACTTAATTTGTGAATTTATTAACAAATACGGGCATGTATTTTTTAATTTTTTAGATTCTCTTGAATTTTAAAAAACATAGATACTTAATTTTGTATTTTATATTATAGTCCTGTATTCTGGTTTTATATTTTAGCTCCGCATTTATGGCAAACCCTAATTTTAACGGACTTATCTCCTTTGGTTTCGAACTTATAAACAATTCTAGTAGCTTTTTTGCAAGAGGAACAAATCACTTTAACATTACTTAAGTTAATTGGTCTGGAAACGGTAACGATTTGTCCCTTTTCACCTTGATTCTTTGGGCGCAGATGTTTTTTCACAGTATTTAAACCATCAATAATAATCTTGTTATCGGTGGCTAAGACTTTAAGCACTTTACCACTCTTTTTCTTATCCTTTCCTTTGAGGAGGATAACGTTATCTCCTTTTTTAATGCGTGTTTTTATCATAAAAAATTCAAAGAATTAGATTATTTCCTTAGCTAAGGCCGCTACTTTTGTATATCCCCTCTCCTTTATTTCTCTGGGAATAGGTCCAAAAAGACGGCCGCCAAGAGGCTCAAATTTATCATTTACCAGAATAACAGCATTCTCATCAAAAGAAATGAGAGTACCATCATCTCTTCTAAAAGGTTTTCTTTGTCTCACGATAATAGCTCGAACTTTGTCCTTCTTTTTGACGGCTTGACGAGGCTCGGCGACTTTAACAGAGGCCTGAATAAGGTCGCCTATTTGAGCATAGCGAATACCAGTGCTACCGACAACATGAAAGCATTGGACTATTTTAGCCCCGCTATTATCGATAACTTTTAACATTGTTCTTGGTTGAATCATATAATTTTTTCTAATTGACTTTTTTAATGATGGACCAGCGCTTATCGTGAGAGATGGGTTTACTAACGGCTCCTAAAATAACTTGGTCACCAGTTTTATAGAGATTGTTGGGATTATCAGCTTTAAAATGCTTGTGAGTTTTGATGTACTTGTGGTACAAAGGATGCTTTTTTAAAGTAGTGACTTCGACAACAACGGTCTTCTGCATTTTATCAGAGATGATTATTCCTTTAATAGAGCGAAGCGAAGATGTTTTTTCTTTTTTTATTTCTTGTGATGGCATAAATAACAATGAAATTACAAAATAAATTAATGAACACTCTTAATTTTACTGTTTAAAATGGTGAGGAGGCGGGCAATATCGTGACGAAGAATTCTCAAATCATTGGTATTTTTCAGCTTACCCAAACGTTTTTCTGATAGAGTCTTATGAAGCTTTTGGCGTTTTTCTTTTATCATTGTTCCTATTTCGGGAATTGTTTTAAGAGTAATATCTTCTTTCTTGGCCATAAATAATATATACAACTACTTGTTAATGATAAATTTCGTTTTCATAGGTAACTTACTAGAAGCCAAGCGGAAAGCCTCTCTAGCAGTAGCCTCACTAACACCATCAATCTCAAAAATAATGCGCCCAGGTTTAACTACAGTAACATAGTAATCTACGTTACCCTTACCCATACCTAAAGTAACTTCGGGTGGTTTTTTAGTAACCGGCTTGTCAGTAACAACACGAATCCAAAGTTTGCCAGTTTTCCCAAGGAGCCTAATGATAGCTCGACGCGCAGATTCTATTTGATTAGTCTTAACCCAAGCTGGCTCAGCAGTTGCTAAGGCATAGGCGCCGAAGGAAATTGCACCACCGCGAGAGTCCTTAATTCTGTCACGAGAGCGACCCTTATTCCACTTTCTATGTTTAACTTTTTTAGGTATAAGCATACTAAAATTTTATTCAGAGTTAAGCTTTTGGTTGCTTTTTATTATCAAAAATATCTCCTTTATAAATCCAAACCTTAATACCAATGGTGCCATAAGTACAATGGGCTCTAGCCATAGCAAAATCAATATTAGCCCTTAGGGTATTTAGAGGAAGTCTTCCCTCTTTGACGGTTTCGTCACGAGCAATTTCCGCTCCATTCAATCTACCGCTCACGGTAATCTTAGCCCCCAGAACTTCTTTGTGCTGAGTTACTTTAGCGAGAGCTTGTTTGATGACTCGCCTAAAGGGAATTCTCCTTTCTAATTCTTCGGCTATATTTTGGGAGACGATAGCAGCAGAAGTTTCCACCTGAGGAACCTCTTCAATACTGAGATTCACTTTGGGGTACTGAATTTTCTTAAGATCGGCTAACAAGTTCTTTTTCTTAGAAGAATTGCGATGAGCATAAAGAGAATAGGACTTCTTTACTATGGCATCTATTTCTTTCCGAAGGCTATCAATCCCTGCACCGCCACGGCCAATAATGAGTCCTGGACGAGCACAATGAATAGCAATTCTAAGAGCATGAGTGCTACGTTCAATTTCAATAGATTCTATTTTGCTCTCTTTAACTTTCTGAAGAATAAGCTTCCTAATTAAATAGTCACCCTCTAAGTTTGGGGCATAGTTGTTCCAATCAAACCAGCGGGAAGTCCAGTTTTTATTGATACCAATTCTGAAGCCTTGCGGATTAATTTTTTGAGCCATACAAATAAAATAAACTTATAGATACTTATTTTTTAATCTCACTCTATTAAAATATATAGATTTAAAAAATATCGGATTGGGAATGAATATTGTTAGATTGCTTTACGATTAAAAACTTTAATTTTTTTAGGGGCAGTTGCGAGGTTCTTGGTATGAATAGTGGGTTGAGCGGAAACTTTGGAGAGTGATTTGTTACCTTCAATTTTTTTCTCACTAGTTTCTTTGATATTTTTCACTTTTTCAGCCTCCCCTGCAGTTCCTTTAAGACCAGGGGTTATTTCTCTCAAGATAATAGTGACATGAGAGGTGCGGCTTCTTATGGTAGTAGCACTCCCCTGGGCCCTAGGCATAAATTTTTTCCCTACCCTCCCTCCATCTACCTTAATAATACCTATCTTTAAATTGTCGGCGCTGAGGTTAAAGTTATGGGTAGCATTAGCAATGGCTGACTCTAAAAGTTTCTTTACAGGCCGAGCTGAACGATTAGGCAAAAATCGCAGGGTGTTAAGAGCTGTCTTAGTATCAAGACCTTTAATTGTGGCCGTGATCAAACGGACTTTTCGAGGGGCAATATTTAAATTGTTTAACTTAGCGATAACTTCCATATTTATTAATAAATTAATAAATTAAGTATTTGTATTTTTTAGTCTGTTAGAGTTTTATTTTCTAGTTTGTCTTAATAATACTTATTTTTTCTCGGGAACAGGTCCAGGAACCGGAGCTTTATTAGCAACAGCAGCAGAAGCTTCAAGCTCTCTTTGCATTTTACCGCCGTGTTTCACGAATTTTTTGGTAGGAGAAAATTCACCTAAGCGATGACCCACCATCTCTTCGCGAATATCAACATTGATAAAGGTTTTACCGTTATGCACACCCATGACAAAACCTACCATTTCGGGAGAAATTACAGCATCACGAAACCATGTTTTAACCGGTGTTTTGTCCCCCACTTTCAGTTTAGATACTTTTTGCAGTAACCTCTCTGGAATAAAGGGGCCCTTTTTAAGACTACGAGACATAAGAAATTTGTATTTTAATAACTAAATTTTATTATTTGTTCTTTTTGCGTGAAGGGCGACGACTGAGAATCAAACTATTGGAATACTTCTTTGGCTTACGGGTCTTGTGCCCGCCAGTCACTTTACCCCACTTGGTCTTTGGTCTTTTAGTGCCTCTTTGGTTACGGC
>JAVHQB010000083.1:0-5299 GCA_036170905.1 Minisyncoccota bacterium
CCAGTGAATGAAGAATAATTTCTAAATCATCACTCACCTCCCTTTTTTTGCTGATTATATCTCTCTTCTGTTTCATAATTTTGTAAGGTTTTTCTTATTTGTAAATTGGTATTTGTAAATTATTTAGTAAATTCGTAAATTGAAAATTAGTAAATTATACTCAATCCTCCCTTATCCGTCAACTGATGTCAACTCTTCTATGCTCTCGCAAACTATTTGTTTATTACCTTCTCTTTCTGTTAATTTACCATCAATAATAACTACCTTATCTTGAGCAACAATAGAAACACTATTTAAAAGGACTCGGGGGTAAATTATCACCTCAATCTTATCAAAAGCTGTATCGGTTAACACGACAAAAGCCATAGGTTCTCCCTTCTTGGTGAGAATTTGTTTTACGCTAACAATCATACCACCGATTTTAACACGGCTACCAATAGGTTTTGCCTTACAGCTGCAAATATTTTGGCCAATCTTAGAGAGCACCATCTGAAACTGTCGCAAGGGATGGTCACTTAAATAAAGTCCCAGATAATCTTTTTCCCATGATAAACGTATCATAAGATTTGGCTTTGTTTTAAGAGCTACAGGGTTCTTGCCATCCAATAAGCCGTCCCCTAAGCTATCCGTTAAATTATTGTTGGGTGGAGAGGCTAAGAATTTTAAGTTCTGGGTTTGCGGAGCCGAACAGTCTCCATCATCACTACTAAAAAGATCCATTTGGCAAGTATCCTTAACAGTATGCAAATCATTGGCGGCTTCAACAATTTTATCCAAGTTATCTGACATAGAATTCCTGTCGCCAAAATCGTCCATCGCCCCTGCTTTGATCAGGCTTTCTAACGCTTTCCGATTCAAATAATGTTTATCAAGACGGGTTAAATAATCGGCTAAATTTTTATATGGGCCATTTTTCTTTCTTTCTTCGGTAATAGCCTCGGCCACCATGGTGCCAACATTTTTAATAGCCGCTAAACTGAAACGAATGTCGCCGCTATCTTTGTCAACACCGAATTCCACAAAGGAATGATTAACGCTTGGTGGCAGGACTTTTATTTTTAAGCGTTCGCATTCATTAATTTCAATAGCAATTCTATCCAAGTCTCCATAGTCAGAAGTGAGTAAAGCTGCCAGAAAGGCGCTGGAATAATGAGTTTTTAAGTAAGCTGTTTGGTAAGCAATTCTCGCATAAGAAGCGGCGTGGCTTTTATTAAATCCGTATTGGGCAAAAGGTTGGATCCACTGCCAAAGTTTTTTCATTTCCTTTTCTTTGTGTCCCATTTTTACGCCACCTTCAATAAATTTAGCTTCCTGTTCAGCCAATAACTTGGCAATTTTCTTGCCAACAGCTTTTCTCAAAATATCAGCTTCTCCTAAAGAGAATCCAGCTACGTCTCTCGCGATTCTCATAAGCTGCTCCTGGTAAACCATAATACCATAAGTATCTTTGAGAATGGGTTCCAACTCGGGCAGCATATACTCACATTTTATACGGCCGTTCTTTCTGTCAATATACTCCGGTAAGAATTGCATTGGGCCCGGTCTAAAGAGGGCCACCATAGCAATAATATCTTCGAAACGTGTGGGTTTAAGCTCTTTTAAAAATCTTCGCATACCGGTAGATTCCAGTTGAAAGACGCCCACTGTTTCACCAGCAGAGAGCAACTTATAGACTTCCTTATCTTCAAAACCCAAACTGTCTAGCTTAAGTTCATTTTCCTCTCCGTTAATCTTTCTTACAATTCTTAGGGTGTTTTTGATAACCGTTAAATTCTTAAGGCCCAATATATCCATTTTCACAAGTCCTATGCTTTCGATATCATGGCCAACATACTGAGCCACTATATTGCTATCTGATTTTGCCGAACGTTGCAATGCAGTATAGTCAGTCAAGGGTTCACGAGTAATCACGATACCAGCAGCGTGAATAGAAGCATGACGAGCTACTCCCTCTATCTTTTGAGCATTATCTATAATCTCATGGGCAACTGAGTCGCTTTCATATAATTCTTTAAGCTCTTTTATTTCTTTTATGGCATCAGCTAAACTTTCTTTGGTAGCCTGACCCAAGAGTTTGGAAATCTTGTCACCAATTTCATAGGGATGACCCAACGCGCGCGTTACATCGCGAACGGCCAAACGAGACTGCATCATACCAAAAGTAACAATCAGAGAAACATGATCAGCGCCATAACGTTTAGTAATATACTCTATAATTTCCTGACGACTCACATCGGAAACATCAATATCAATATCCGGAGGCGAAATCCTTTCGGGATTCAGGAATCTTTCAAAGAAAAGATTATACTTTAATGGATCAATATCAATAATACCTAAGATATAAAGGATTAAAGAACTGACTGCCGAACCGCGGGTATTGGTAAAAATTCCTTGATTGTGAGCGTAAGTGATAAAGTCATAAACTATGAGAAAATAATCGGCAAAACCAGTGTTTTCTATAACCCTCAGCTCATAATCCAAACGCTCCCGGGCTTGTTTTTCATCTTGAAAATGAAACTTGGTAAAATTGGTTTCTAAAAGCGACTTCAAATAGTCAAGAGAATCGGTAAATGGTTTTGGTAACTCAAAACGAGGAAAGATTGGCTTTCCCATGGGAATTTCTACATTACACTGCTCGGCAATTTTGTGAGTATTCTCCATATACTCCTTAATCTTAGGATAATCAGCCATTTCTCTTTCAATTACTTCTGGAGTTTTGAGAGAAAAATCTTTTCCCTTAAGACTGAGGCGCCCTTCGTCATAAATAGTAGAGCCTGTTTGAATAGCCATAAGAATATCTTGCGCCGGACCATCTTCTGGTCGCAGATAGTGAGAATCACAGGTAATGATACAAGGTAAATTGAATTCTTCTGACAACTTAACCATACCATCGTTTACTATTTTCTGTTCTGGCATTTCTGGATGAGATTGTAATTCTAAATAGAAACACCCCTCTTCAAAGAGGTTTTTATATTCAACGGTTAGCTTTTTAGCTAATTCATAATTATTTTTGATAAGGGCTTGGGAAATTTCTCCTTTTAAGCAACTAGAAGAAGCGATAAGGCCTTTGCTATATTTTTTTAGGTGTTCCCTGTCGGTACGAGGCTTATAATAGTAACCCTCTAAGTGGGCAGAACTCACTAGTCTCATTAAGTTTTGATATCCTTCGTAATTTTTGGCTAAAAGAATGAGATGATAGTTAAAACTATCTATCCCACTTTCTTTATCAGTTAACTTTCTTGGAGCTACATACATCTCGCAACCCAAAATGGGCTTTATGCCAGCGGCACGAGCCTTAGTATAAAACTCTATTAATCCATAAACCACCCCATGATCAGTAAGGGCCAGACTATCCATCCCGAGTTCTTTAACTCTAGCCACCAAATCGTCTATTTTGGATAGGCCATCAAGCAAACTGTAATGACTGTGGACATGAAGATGGGTAAAGGGCATGAAAAAATGGTCATTTAATAGCTCCATTATAGCAGTTAAAAAAGTTTTGGCAAAATTGGCAGATATAGTTCTTTATGCTTTAATAATCCAGTTGAAATGAAATCTAAAAAAATAAAAATTGTAGTGATTTTGGGTCAAACAGCTACAGGAAAATCAGATTTGGCCATTGCTTTGGCAAAAAAATATAACGGAGCCATTATTTCCGCTGATTCTCGACAGGTTTATAGGGGAATGGATTTAGGCTCAGGTAAAATAATCCGTGATACTAATACTTCCGAATTTAAAAGCGAAGGTATCCCTCACTATCTTATAGATATTGTTGACCCTAAAAAAGATTTTTTCTCTGTTAGTGACTTTTTAAGCCAAGCCAAGAAAGCTTTAAAAAAAATTGAAAAGAATAAACAATTACCTATCATTTGCGGTGGTACTGGTTTATATATTTCTGCTCTTCTAGGTAACTGGCAGTTACCTAAAACTAAACCTAATTGGAAATTAAGAAAGAAACTTGAGACTTACGCTACTCAAGAACTTTTTTTGCGCTTGCAAAAATTAGATCCTGTTAGAGCAAGTAACATTGACCATTCAAATCGTAGACGTTTAATTAGAAGTTTAGAATCAATTCTTCAAAGTGGTCAAACTCTTGCGCCTTTAAAAGGGGGTAAACTTTTGGGAGATTTTCTTATTCTGGGTTTAAGAAGAGATAATCAACAACTTAAAAAACTTATTCGCTTAAGGCTAAATAAACGTTTGCGCTTAAATATGTTCCAAGAAATAGTTGAACTTAGGAAAAATGGAGTATCCAGTGAACGCTTAGAAAGTTTTGGTTTAGAATATCGCTACCTCAATCGTTATCTTGAAAGTAAAATAAGCTATAAAGAGATGAAGGATCAATTAGCAACAGCTATTTATCATTTTGCCAAAAGGCAAAATACCTGGTTTAAAAGAATACCTAATGTTTATTGGTTTTCTAGTAAGCAGGAATCTGAAAAAGCCTTTGGACTAGTGGATAAATTCCTGGGTAATTAAAAGCCTAATAATTTTAAAGGCTAAATTTTAAATTTTCAATCAATTTTAAATGACCAAATGCTAAAATGAGAATTTAAGATTGCGTTTGGACTTTAGACTTTGAAGTTTTATTTAGACTTTGGACTTTACTTTCTTAGCTTTTGTTCTAATAACTTCTTTAACACTTCTGGACTGGCTTTACCATGAGTAATGGCCATGGCTTGTCCCAAAAGAAATTGGATTACTGTTACCTTGCCGGCTTTATATTCAGAAACAGCCTTAACGTTCTTAGCCAAAACCTCGCCGACTACTGTGAGCAGAACTGCTTCGTCGTTATTTTGAGTATACTCATTAAGAAGACTGTCTATACCTTCTTTTTCCCATTCTTTATTATTTATATCTGCTATTATAGTGAGAATTTTTTTAGCCGAAGCACTATTAATTTTTTCCGAAGCTAATGCTACTATCAGATTTTTAAAATTTTGAAGCGAAACAAACTTTTCATTTAGAGTTGTACTATAGAGAGTAGCCAATCCTACTAAATCAGAAGCTAAATAGTTATAAGCTAGTTTATTCAAACGTTCTAACATTTGAGGTTCTACATTAAGAGCTTTGAATTCTTGTGCTAATTTTTCATAATAATTAGCCACATTTTCATCGCGAATAAGTAAATTAGCTTCTTTGCTACTTAATTTATAAGCTTCTTGAAAAGAAAGCTTCTTATCCCATGGAAATTTAGGTAAACTATTTTTAACAGATTCTAAATCAAATAAAACTTCTTTATTATCTTTTGACCAAACATGCATTCTGGGTAAATCTGGTTCATAAAAATAACGGTAAT
>JAVHQB010000083.1:5399-7753 GCA_036170905.1 Minisyncoccota bacterium
TCTTTTGACCAAACATGCATTCTGGGTAAATCTGGTTCATAAAAATAACGGTAATCATTAGCATTTTCTTTTATCCTCTGGGAAAAAGTAGCACTCTCATTTTCTGCCCAACCCCTGGTTTCTTGAACCACTTGCTTTCCCGCCTCTATTAAGTCAATCTGTCTCCTGGTTTCAAAATCAATAGCCTTTTCCAAAGCTCTAAAGGAATTAAGATTTTTGATCTCCACCTTAGTGCCTAATTCTTCTTTTCCTGTTAGTCTCACTGAAATATTGGCCTCACAACGCATTTGACCTTTTTCCATATTAGCCCCAGAAACCCTCAGGATCTTATAAAGAATTTGCAATCCTTCGCAAAATAAGCGTGCTTCCATGCCGCTTCTTATAACAGGCTCTGTTACTATCTCCATTAAGGGAACTCCGGCTCGGTTAAAATCAACCAGGGTACTACCATCACTATGAGAAAGTTTGGCAGTGTCTTCTTCAAGATGGACTCGAGTAATGGCTATCTCTTTTACTACGCCTTCATCGCTTAAATAAAGCGGCAAATAACCGCCTATGCATAAAGGCATATCATACTGAGAAATCTGATAACTTTTTGGTAAGTCTGGATAGAAATAATTCTTCCTATCAAATTTAGAATATTCTGGAATCTGAGAATTCAAAGCCAAACCCACCTTCACTACCTGTTTAACAGCTTCTATATTAATAGTTGGCATGGCTCCTGGCTGAGCAGTGCAAATAGGGCAAATATAGGTGTTTGGCTCAGCTCCTTCCGGATTATTTGGACAGGAGCAAAACATTTTCTGCTTAGTAATTAGCTCTGCATGAATTTCGAGGCCTACTACTGTTTCATATTTTGAATAGATATCGGGCATACATTAATAATTAATGTTTCAATTTTAAATTTTTAATTTTAAATCAATTTTAAATTACTAAATTTGATTTCGTCTATGGTTTATGAGTTTTTAAACATTTAATCATTCACTTAAAATTTAAAATTTAGCCTTTAAAATTTTGCATTATTCAGTTTTCTACTAATTTTGATTTAAAAAAGAGGCTGTTACTAGTATCCAATTTTTTCAGAGATAAAAAGACTATAACAAAAACTATTGCTAACCCCAAGCTGACCAAAATCCTGGATAGTTCACCATATGTGAAAACTAAAAAATTGAATAAAGCATGTATGGAAATACCCAAAATTAAAGCACTAAGAATACCTCTTTTTTTTCGGAGTGATTCTTCTGCTTTCTTGGCCGATAATCCCCAAACAAAACCTACAACTGCTGCCGTCACTACATGCACCAAATTAGCTCCTATAAACCTCCCGAACAGTGTCCCCATAATAGTCGCTGCATCTGCCATCTCCAGGATAAGGCCTCCCGAAATCATAACGTTCTCTACCATAGCAAACCCGGCAGCGCCCATAACCAAATAAATTACGGCATCTAAGGGCTCGTCAAAGTGGGGGTTATAGCGTGAGATCAAATAAATGATAAAAAATTTGGCTAGTTCTTCTATAATAGCGCCTCCGAATACTAGTAAAAGCCTAAATTTTAAAAGAGGGAGATTAGCAAAAAAGACACTATTATTAATTAGAAGTGTTTCGTAACCAATAATAACGGGAGCTATTAACATCCCGGCAGCGAAACAGCCTATGAGCCATTTTTTGGGCTCTGGGTTAGAAATGTCTCGACGCAAAAACAAATATACCCAAAAGGCAATGGGCAAAATAGCCAAAAGATTAGCCAAACAAACCATGCCTAATCGATATAAGAAAGCCATGTATCTGTAATAATTTTAAAGTCTAAATTTTAAATCAAATCCAAATTTTTTAATGTCTAAATGAAAACAGGCTTCAATACGATTGAATTTTAGTGTTTTGTTTAAACTTTGAAATTTAATTTTTGGCTATTTAACCTCATTTAAAATTCTATCATTTAATCATTCACTTAAAATTTAGCCTTTAAAATTTGGTTATGACCTGTGCCGTGTTATTACTTGAGTCTACCACAAAATCATCAAAAATCACTGGTATTAACCTTTGAAATTCTAAAAGAAGTGGTACCATTATTTCTCTAATTTGGGGATGAGCAGTCGCTGCCGTTCTCATTTTTAAAACATGTCTCCATTCCCTCAAATTAGTAGTCATAATAATTTCGGTCTTTAAAGAATTGGGTAGTAAACTCCGAGCTTGCTCAGGAGTTGCTCCTTTTTCAAGTAAACTACTATAATTTTCGGCTGCCTCTTGTACCCCCTTAAGCCATAAGGAATATTTTTCTTCTTCTGGTTTAAAAAAAATAGGCTCTATAAATTGGATTTTGTGGCCATAATTGCAATAACGAGTCGATACTTGT
>JAVHQB010000084.1:0-7742 GCA_036170905.1 Minisyncoccota bacterium
TAGTCGTAAATAGTAGAAAATTAATATGGATACAAATAATTTTAAAGAATTCTTATATCATTTGGTACAAACAATTGGCTTCAATGACGCGGAAATTACTGTAACGGAGTCAGAAGAACATCGCTTAAAAGTGGATATACAACTCACGGAAAGCGGGCTGTTTATAGGTAATAACGGAGAGAATTTATATGCCTTTGAGCATCTTTGCCGTTTAATGGCCTCTAAAATGTTTGGTCCCGAGGTTAATCTTTCAGCCGATGCCAATGATTATAATGCTTTTAAAGAGGAAACGCTCAAGGAATTAGCCCACAAAGCAGAGAGAACAGTTATGCTTACAAATAAACTCGTGGAGCTTCAGCCGATGTCTAGCCGTGAAAGAAGAATTATCCATACAGAGTTAGCCACTAGCGAAGCGGTAACAACAGAATCGTTCGGAGAAAGAGACTTGCGTCACGTTGTTGTTAGACCAAAAGAATTATCTATTTAATCTAATAAATAATTAAAAACAACCCGTAAGGGTTGTTTTTTGGAAATATCATTATTACCATCCTCCGACTCCGCCTCCACCACTCCCCTGACAATATTGAGAGTTAGATGGCTGATGTTGAAACCAGCAATTAGAACCACTATGATCGGCACTAGGAGTAAAAGTGTCTGGTAAGGCAACGTGCAAATTATTTCCAGTAGTTGAACCAGTTTGACAATCTTTATTATACTCATTTAAAACATCCAAACCGGCGCATTGCAATTTACGCAAGACAGTAGAATCAACGCCCCCACTGGGTGATATATCTACACAGTTACCATTAAAATGACAGGCAATTGATAAAATAGGTTTGCAAGTTGTTGAATTTACATTAGCCATTACACATGGTCCTCCTTTTTTAAGATCTTCACACCCATCAGGATTGCAATAATTAGGATTGCAGCTATTCTCATTAGTATTCGTACAACCAGTGCCAATTGAGAACGTCAATCCAGAAGACTTCAATGCAGTAACCAAACTGCTTTGAGCATAATATTTAGTGCCTGGAATAGCTACAAGATTTCCAGTATTATTAAGACCAGTATCCCCGCTTTGGTTGCATTGTGTTCCTGCATTTGGCGTGAAAATACTACTCAATTTATTTAAATTGGGATTTATAAACTCCAAAAGTACTCCTGCAAGAAAAAGGAAACATAACCCTATGATGCCGTTTTTTATATCTTCTTTTGATTGGCTGATTGCTTTGGAGCTACCGCCAGAGGTGTACCACCGAATACCGGCAATCAAAATCTTAATAAAAGCAGCAATTGCCGCTATTATATAAACGGTTGTTATAAATTTTTGAAAGAGTTTATTGAAATCTTCATAACTTAACAAAATAGGATTTCCACTTGCATCCTTCGCTGCACTTATAAAAGGTATTCCCTGTTCAAGTTTATAGGACCCAATATTGGCCATTGTTTTTACAGGCAGAATTAAAACAAGCAGTAACAGTAATAAAACAGTGAGATATTTAATGTTTCTTTTAAGCATTTTAAATCTTTAAAAGATTATAAATTAATTAATCTCTAATTTTTTTTCTAGCCAAAATAGCTTCGGGGTCAGAAGTGATAACCTGCTCCTCAGCGTAAGAGGAAACTATTTCTATGGGCACATGTTGATTGCCGGCAAAAAAGAGGCCCGTGCCCACATCGGATTGCAAGAGAATACTCTGTTCTACATCCGTCAAAGCAAAAGTTTTGGCAATGATATCTATAGCTGCTGTGGACTGTTTTAAAAGCAATTGGAGAGAGGAATTGGTAATAATGGGTTTTCCGTATTTATTGGCCAAGAAGTCTTCTACATCCTGGGTGATAGCTGTAATACCCAAATAATACTTACGGGAGCGCTTGGCAATACTGTACAAAAACGACGCGCTTTCATCATATTTCATTAAATACCAGGCCTCATCAACTACCAGGACTCTTTTTTTCAGTTCTGAACGAATAAGGTTCCAGATATAATTAAGGGTCATATACATAGCAATGGGGCGTAGTTCTTCTTCCAAGTCTCTTATATTGAAAACAATGAGACGGTTGCCTATTTCTATGTTAGTGGGCTGATTTACAAACCCAGCAAAAGTTCCTTTAATATATTTATACAGTTTGGCAGAGAGATTCTCTCCCCCGCTGATTGTATTTAAGACGGTTGCTAAGTCCTCTAAAAGCGGCGGTTCTTTGCCAGTGAAATCGCTATCAGGATAAATATCTCTTGCAGCATAAGTCTGGTAAACAGCCTGGTCTAAAAGGCTTTCCTCTATTGGAGCAAGGGTGCCTATCATGAGTTTAATCAGTCCAATGAGGTAGAGAACATGGCTTCTGAAAACTTCTTCAGGAGTCTCGTCTTCTTTAATAATGGGCAGGTCGAAAGGATTGATATGTTCAGAAGAGCCTATAGAAATTTTATAAAAACTGCCGCCAAAAGTCTCGGCCAAATATTGATATTCATTTTCAGGGTCAATTACTATAACTTCAGTGCCCAAAATCAACGAACGAATAATATCTAATTTGGCTGCATAAGATTTACCACCACCAGCTTTAGAGAGAATGACCATATTGGCGTTTTCCAGTGAGAAACGGTCAAAAATGACTAAACCACTATTTTGGCGATTAACCCCGTAAAGAACTCCTGTGTCGCCCGTAAGATCAGCCGAAATAAAAGGGAAAATAGTAGAAGCTGGCGAAGAGTTGAGACTAGTATGGATAGCCAATCTGTCTAAACCATAGGGAAAAGTAGACTCAAGCCCTTCATATTGCTGGAAAATGGCCGGTTTAAGATAGATGAGTTTATCCTCGAGAAGATTAACTACAGTTTCCTCAGCCTTTTTTAATTCTTCTAAACTATCGGCAATAAGAGTAATGTAAATGCCAACTTTAAAAATTTTCTCTGTTCCCTGAGTAATAGAATCTCTTAGAGTCTCTATATCTTGAATAGCCGTTTCCAGCACAGGGTCTCTCACGAGCCCCTTGGAAGATTGTTCTTCTATAGTGGCTTGCACTTTAGCTGATTGGTCTCTTAATTTTTTAAGAATAATGCCATTATCTACTGGATGGAAAAAAATGGCGACATTTAAACTAACGCCTAAATTTATAATAGGGTTAAACCAATTGGGTACTAAATATCTAGGGTAGGTTAAAACAAAAAGCGTTTTAACATATTTATCACCAAGCTTTATTTGATTTTGCAAAATCTCTAAACCAGCCGGAGCGATAAGGCTCTGAAAATTCTTTTGACGGTCTATGTATGCCTGATTAGGATTTTGTTTTTCGTCAGCCATTTTATTCTAATAAGCTTTCAGGAATATTAATATAATTTTTTTCGAAATCGGAAGGGTTGTATAGGTTATAAACCAAAGCGGTCGTCTCTTCTGTGTTTAAAGGTTTGGCTTCAAGTCCTATGCGTCCCAAGGAAAAAATGACATTGTCTTGACGTACCAAAAGCTGCTGACTATAGCGTTCAAAATCTTCAGTGCTCAAAACAGTGGTAGCGGTAAAGGCCTCACGACTAAGATTAAGAAATCTTCCCATTAAATTTTTAAAGGTAGGGGCAGCTTCTGTCATTATGGGGTCAAAAGGTATAACCAAATAATATTCGTGTTTTATAATATTATTGCGAGAAGTCAGATCACTTATAAAATTTATATATTCTTCTCCACCCTCTCGGTAAAAGGGGTTTTCTTCTTTGTCGATCATAGCTTTGACATTGTCAAGATAGCGATTAATATTTAGTCGTCTGTTTAAGGCCACCACCTCAAGAGAAAAATCTAAACTATTCAAAAAACTTTGCCAATTATTTAAAAGGCCGCTTTGGTCTTCGCTGGATTTTAATTCAAAATTAACTCCACGCACCTTCAAAAGAGAGCGCATACCGCCATTCTTTAAAATGATTATGCCTTGCCTGATCTCACTTACGGAAACCAAGTTTTGACTGGGAGCTAATTCTTTACCCGCTGTCATATATAATTATTTGCTTTTGTAAATATAATTTTTGGGATGCCAAAACTGTTTAATCATGCCAGGAAGAATGCGGTAAAAAGGTAATCCCCCTACTTTTATAAAGGCCATAGCTAAGGTTAAGATGCCAATAATAATAGCTAAAATAGCGAAGATGAACTTATTAGTAACAATAAAATTTAAAAAGAAAATTATTATTGCCCCTACTACTATAAAAACCAGCTGTCCCATATTAAAGAAACGGTTGATTTTAGGGTCTTCTTCTATGAATTGTGGTACCTGATATCTTTCCATGAAATAGGAATAATTTTAAAGGCTAAATTTTAAATTTTAAGTGAATAACTAAATGTTTAAATTTTAAATGAAGTTCTGTCGAATTCTTTCTCTTATCGCTCCACATTTTGTATTTGAGTATTATTATGAAACTTAGATATTGTTTTTTTTACTTCTATCCGACAATATAAGTTCAATCCGTTAGGTTACAAACCAACCCTTAAAATAAATATACAATAACTAGATGACTGCGTTTTAATAATTTAAATTTGATTTAAAATTTAAAATTTAGCCTTTAAAATTTTATTCTTAGCTCAGGTCTATTATATTAGAATTCTTTTGCTTCCCCTCGTTATCTAATTTATCCGAAGAGATACGACCGAAAGTATCGTCTTCTCGTTTTTTCTGTTTAGTGTAAATTATGGGACCGCGAGTTTCGGGGTTAATCTTTTTATCGTTCGCAATACCCCCTTGGCTAATGTCTTTAGCCAAATTAATTATATCGTTATCAATTTCTTTTTCTATTATAGCATTGCTTTCTTTATTTGACGATTTTTCAGAAGAGTCTATAACAATACTTTTCACTAAATTTTCATCAGGGAGAGTATATTTTTTGGGCTTAGGTCTAGGTGGTTCTTGCGGTACAGAATACCTCTCTGGGTGAGCAAAAGTGTCTCTTAGTGTTGTTACAATCTGAGGTTGATTTTTAGGCTTTTGAGACATGGAATCAAGAAGCTTACTATAACTTTTATTCGCAGGAATTCTTTGCTCATTATTTTGTGCAAATTTCAAATGACTTTGGCTTATATTTTCTCCTATAGTAGTTTCTTTCGGCTTGGCTACATTGGCATCTATTAGAGCCATTGTGCTGGGTGCCAAAGAGACAGCGGGTTTTGGAACTAATGGTTCCTCTGGAAATTCATCAGTATCATTTTCGGGGGCCGCAGGGTTTAAGGATTTGGGAGCTTCCTCTTTATTTTCCGGATTAGGAACATAAAGACTTAAATCTTCTCTCTCTATTATTGGGGTATTGCTTTTTAAAAGCTGGGATAATTGGGTAATGGCCTGGTTATCTTGTAAAATCAGGGTATTGTTATTCTTCTCGTCGCCCAAAACAGCTGCCATATTTATTTTTATAGGATTGCTATTAACAGGTATTGCCTCTTTCATTTCTTGACTAGATTCAATCAGGTTTTCTACCGTTGTAAAACTTTTGGGTGTCCGCATTTTCTCTCTTTCTTGGATAACAACTTTCTCATTTTGAACACTTGCCTCTTCTTTCTGAGAAGTAGTTCCTATATCACTTTTGGCTTTATCAAACATATCTAAGGGATCTATGTCTCCCGAAGATAGTTTTACCAATGGGCTAGCTGGCACAAAAGTTTGCTTAATTTTAATAGTTTCTTCAACAGGTTTTTGTATGGCAGGTTCTGCTGTAGAAATATTTGAATTATTGGTGACATTACTATTATAAACAGCGTCTAGGGCTTCTTTGAGGGGGTCCAAAACATCTGTAGTTAAAATAGACAAAATGATGGTGATTTGAGAAGAATCAAATAACTGGCTATTTTCCAAAGTTATTTTTGCTTGATTAGGATTGAGTTCTTCCCCTAAAATTCCTCTTAGTAGTTTATTAGTAAAACGAATTTGGTCTATATCTGATTTGCAGACATAATGAATTTTATTGGCGACTTTAGAAAACAACGGACCATAATAAAAGTCTAATAATTTATCTTTTCCATTTTTGTAATCTAGAACCATTAATAATTACTTTATGGACGTTTAGAACCGGAAATAATATCTTGTCTCTTTTTAAGGAGTTCATTTGTATGCTGTTCAGCTGCCTTGGCTTTTTCAACAGTTGAAGCCGTATACTGGTCCAGTTTGGCTTGTTTGATTTCCTGATCTAAAGCGTCTATAGCAGCATTTCGTTGCTGTGTCCTACGAGCATCTTCTGCGGTAGCTTCAGTAAAGGCTATATCGGAGGAGACTACTCTACCCCTCGCGCCATCTGTATTTATCTGGCCAACATTTAAGTCAATATAATCCAATTGTTTTTCATTAAATTTTTTAGAGCCACGCCTATCCATATAAGATTGAAATTGGTCGTAGACTTTTCTTTTGTCATCACCACCTAAGCCGCTGTTTTCGATTTGCTCTATTACATGCTTCATAGTGGCTGGAGTCTGGGCTAAGCGCTCCATAATTTGCTCTTGAGCGGTTGTATTACTATCTAATATTGCTTGCAGAACAAATTTATCAGAGGTATTAGCCGCATTTTGAGCAAATTGGATACCCGCTTTGGCGCGTTCATCAAAATATTTTTTGATAACATCTCCTATTTTTTTCTGTTGATCAGCTGAGCCCTTAGGCGCTAAAGCTTTAGCGGTTTTCTCTACATCACCTCCGTTCTCAGTTAGTTTGTCCATAATCTCGTTCTCAATCATACCTGTATCCTTTTCGAGGTCAGCTCGAGTAAACAAACTAGGGCTCAGATCTTTTAATGATTTTTTAAGGGTATAGGGAATCCAGCCATTTCTTTGATTCTCGTCGCTACCAATTGCCCCAGCATTTTTTTCTAGTAGTTTTGCTGAGTCATCATCCATTTGTTTTTTGACAAAAAGTTGTTTGGCTATGGCTGTCATTTCTCTCGCTGCTTGAGGGCTCTTACTCCCATCAAGTTCTCTTAGCCTAGCCTTGTTGACATTAACATCTCTGCGGTTAACATTTTCGTCTATAACGCTTCCCTGCTTATCTCTATAAGCTAGACTTGTTTCTCTTGCTTTTAGACCAGCATTACCTATCCAGCCTAAACCCTTAGTGGCACTTAATGTACTAGCAGTTTTGCCATACCCTTCACTGGTAGTAACAGCATTTTTAAGTTGCATAGCCCCGGCAATTGCTCCTCCAGCAGCTAATCCTAAAGCTATTTTAGTTGCACCTTCCGCAGTAGCTTTGGCTGAACCTCCTGCCAATTCATCTGCAAGTAACACAATATATATTAAAAACCCAGACGCCATAAGAGATACCATCATTCCTGGTATAAATCCCATTTCAGTATTTACCAAGGTATCGGCGCCAACAAAACTCTTACAAAGAGATTGAAGCATTACAGTCCCCAAATAGAGACCTGCGGCAACATAAACACCATAGAAAGTGTACTTTAAAAAAGCCGTTTTCCATTTTTCCCACCATTGGCCCATTCCTTTAGCTGGCAGTAGATACGATATCACTGCGAAAGGAGAAAGAATAAGAAGGACTATAAGCATAAAACCTCTTTTGAGGAGGGAAAAGAGAATGCTTCCAAAGGCCCAGATTATAGCAATAAGAACGAGGAGATTTATTAAGATAGTTATTAAAAGAATTCCTGTAGTAGCAGCCGTAGAAGTTAGACTAGTTACCCCACTAAATATTCCATTCCAAGCCGCAGTCATACCTCCGGCGGTGCTATACTCAACTAAATTAAGAAAATACAAAGATAAATAATTAGC
>JAVHQB010000085.1:0-16557 GCA_036170905.1 Minisyncoccota bacterium
AAAACCAACGCGCGTTGGGACATTGCAGTTATACATAAACTCTTGTAACGCTTGTTTTACTTCTATTTCATTTAGTCCATCATAACGGATAAAAGGAGCTAAAAGGGTATCAAAATTTGATAGAGCTTGGGCACCAGCTGATTCTCCTTGTAAAGTATAGAAAAAATTGACTACTTGCCCCAGGGCCGAGCGAAAATGTTTAGCTGGTTTAGACTGAATTTTACCACTAACCCCTCCGAAGCCCCGCTGTAATAAATCATATAAATCCCAACCGCAACAATAGGCTCCTAGAATATCCAGATTATGAATATGAAAATCGCCTCCGCGAGCCGCTTGACGTATTTCTACGGGATAAATTTTATTTAACCAATATTTTTTGCTGATATCAGAGGCAACATAGTGATTGAGTCCCTGCAGAGAGTAAGTCATATTACTATTCTCTCTAACCTGCCAGTCTAAATTATTTAAATACTGGTCAACTAAATCAACTGATTCGCTTTGAGCAGTCTTTAACTCTCTAATCTGACGATGCTGCTCCCTGTAAAGTATATAGGCCTTGGCTGTTTCAATGTAGTTCTCTAAAATAAGTACCTCCTCTATAATGTCTTGGATGTCTTCGACATTAACTAATGACGTTTTCTTGAAACGTTTGTTAAGAAGAATGATAACTCTTTTATAAACCTCCTTAGCCTCTTTCATTTCACCACTGCCAGTGGCGGTTAAGGCTTTATAGATAGCGTTTTGAATTTTTTCGCTATCAAATTTTTGAATATCTCCACTCCTTTTACGGACTTCTTTAATTTTGTTCACAAACTTTTTAGGAGTTACAGCGATCATATTTGGAGATATTTATTTTTTTAAGGCTAAGTTATTCAAATGGAAACAAAGACCCCTCTTCCCCCGAATTGGGGGAAGTAAATTAGAAATGTTTCTTCTTCCGAAGAAAGGCTGGAATTTCTATGTCATCTAGTTTGTCATCAGTGTTTTTAGTGACTTTATTCGTGTCGGCATTAACTTCAATTTTAAGATTAGTAGAAGCTGATGGGTCTTTTTTCGCAGTAACACCAGTAAAGGAGAAATCAACTTTGCTATCAAAAGGAGTGCTTGTTTCCACCCTTTTAGGCGTCACTATGGGGCGAGCAAAGGGCAGCACTAAATTCTTTTCCTCAAAAGTATTTTCATTAAAGCCACCGGCAATTACTGTTATTTTAATTTCACCCTTTTTAAGCCCTTCATCGTAGATGGCTCCAAAAATTACTTTAGCATTGGGGTCAATGTTCTCAGTAATAACCTTGGCGGCTTCATTAATTTCGGCTAAAGACAAGTCTGGACCACCACTAACATTAAAAAGTACGCGAGTCGCCCCATTGATTTGAGTCTCTAATAATGGTGAATGCACGGCTGCTTGAGCTGCCTTTTGGGCACGCCCTTCTCCACTGGCCTTGCCAGTACCCATAAGAGTCTCTCCAGCATTTGTCATAATAGTACGGATATTAGCAAAGTCTAAATTGATAATTCCCGGATAGGTTATAAGATCAGAAATACCCTTTACTCCCTGATATAAAATGTCATCTATCATGGAGAAAGCGGTTAAAATCGGGGTACTACTGTCTATTAAATTAAACACTTTGTCATTAGGGACTGTAATAATAGCATCTGATTGTTCCTGAAGTTTCTGCCAAGCCTCATCAGCTATTTCCTGGCGTTTGCCGCCTTCAAAACTAAAGGGTTTGGTGACTACCGAGATAACTAAAGCACCATTTTTTCTAGCTAATTCCGCTACTACTGGGCTGGCACCAGAACCAGTCCCACCGCCCAAACCGGCTGTGATAAAAACTAAATCAGAGCCTTTCACAGCACTTTCTATTTGTTCCAAATTTTCCTTAGCTGCTTCGTAGCCTATTTCGGGATTCATGCCGGCACCCAATCCTCTCGTGAGAATTTTACCAATAGCTATTTTTTCATCTGCTTTACTGTGATGAAGAGCCTGGTCATCAGTGTTGATGGCAATAAAAGTAATGCCTTTGATTTTGCGATCAGACATTCTAGTAATGGCATTACCGCCAGCACCACCGACGCCAACGACTTTTATGCGAATATTTGTTTCAAATTCTGGTTTTATTTTAGCCACGTTATGAGAAATTATTTAAAAATGAATTAGTATCTTATTTTAATCTGCCTTTTGCTATTCGCCATGCCATCCGCCAACTGGCAAAGGTGAAGGCGGGGAAGGTGAGGTAGGTTCTTAATTATATATCCTAAAGGCAAATTATTTAAGGCATTAATGTTTTTGACCAATTTTTGAGCTTGCCAATAAAACTAATACCCGTATTTCGATGCTCGGGAAGAGTGTCTTCTTTTATTAAAAAATGCAATAGAGATAAAACATTGACATCCTCTAGGTTAAGGCCTAAGTGACTATAGGCGGGGGGCAAAGTGGCAATTTTACAAGGCAAACCTAACTTTCCCCTAGCGTAATCAACTAGATTTAATAGATTACTGCCACCACCGTAAAAAGTAACTCCTCCGGGCCAGTGGCGACTAGGATTAATAGCGATAAGACTTTGGTTGATGGCCTCAAAAATTTCATCCAAACGAGCAACCATTACAGCGGCTAACTTTTTGCGCGACACTTCAATCTCTCCGTTATAATTCTCTCCTACCAGTCCTAAGTCAGCCAAATTTAAAACGTCAGAGCGAGTAAGCTTGCGAGGGTTAATATAACCCTCTATCTTTTTTATTTTTTCGGCTAAGATAGAATCAAATTGAAGGCAAATCCCAATATCGTCAGTAAGATAGCCACTACCGTAGGGAATGCTCCTAACGTCTACTAAATTATTTTCTTCGTAAACAGTAATAGAAGTGGTGCGAGCACCAAAATCGATAGCCACTGCCCCTAGTTCTTTTTCCTGTTCAGTTAAAACCAAATCGGCTGCTGATAGTGAGCTAATATCATAGACATCTTCGTTAGAAAAATCTAAATCCTCAACTAATTGTTTAAGGTCATCTAATTGTTGAGAAAGAATGCTAATTAAAAGCACATTCGCCTCTAGGCGCATTCCTTTAAGACCAATGGCCAAGCGATATTCACCAGCTCCATCGACAGAATATTTTAAAGGAATAGGTCTAAGTAAACTATAATTATTGGCCAAAATAATCGATTGGGCAGAATTAATTGCCCTATCAATAGTATTCTGACCGATAATATTCCCCTGCTCGTTAGTAATGGCTGTTCCCCTGGAAACAGTAGTTTTACAATTGATAGGATTAACACCAATTAATAAATGATCTATAGTGGTGCCAATTTTTTGTTCACATTGATTAATGAGGTTATTGAGAATTTCTTCCAGATCCAAGATGCTAGAAATAGAGCCTTTCCTCACGCCAACAGAAGGCACAGAAATATTAAAAAGAATTTGGAAAGGATTGGCGTTATCTTTTGGATCAATACGCCCAACAATGGCTTTGATGGAGTCTGTTCCGAAATCCACGCTCATGACAAATTTTCTGGAAGACCGAAACATAGGTTAAAGTAATTATGCTTAACTCTTAATTAATTTTTTAATAACAATGTCTGCAACCTGTTTTTCCTTTCTTTCCATGGCCTTAGCTTTTCTTTCATTATCGTGAGTATAGCCATAAAGGTGAGCGAGACTATGAACAAAAGACAAAATAAACTGTTGACGAAAATTTTGTTGATTGAATACAGAAAAATTTTCTTTTGTCTTTTTAGCAATAACCGTTGGACAGATGACCATATCACCCAAGTGAATTTCTTCCTCTAGGGGCTCATTTTTTAATTTTAAATAGTAATCGGGAAAGGCAATAAGTGGAGAGGGTTGTTTTTTGTGGCGCCAAGTTTCATTGATGATAATTACTCTAGATTCACTTACTACAAGACAATTGATTACTAAGGGCAACTTCTGGGGAATTTCCCCCCCCAGTAACTTTTGGGCAGTGCTGACAATGAACTGAATTTCGTGAGTAGTTAAAGGTATCTTTTTAGCGGATCCCTTGAAACTAATAATGGTCATTGAATTTATTCGGCCAAACTTTATCTGTGTTTTCTCTTGGTTTTAAAAGGCAGTCCCAGCACTTTCTTGCGATTAATGTCAGCTGTTTTTTTCTGCTTATAAAGAGCTGACTCATGCATAGATAAAACACTTTCTTTTGGCTTGAAGTAACGATTTTTCTTTACCTCTCTTACCAAATTGCTCTTTTTTAAAGTTCGCATAGCCCTGTAAACATAAGTGGACAAGGGCTCGTTGTTTTTTCTTACTATATTAATAGTCATAGGATAAAATCTATTTTTCAAAATTAAATAATCATTAAGTTTTAGTATACTCATCTCAAGCCCTTTTAGCAATGATTAATCTAGGGCTAATTTTTTCTTAATAGAGGCAACCAATTTATCTTGCATCACTACCTCCTGAATGCCGCTTTCCATATCTCTAATAATAATTGTGTCTTCTCTTACTTCCTCTTGGCCAAGTATGAGAGCTAATTTTACCTTTTCTCTGTCAGCTATTTTTAACTGGTTTCTGAGGCTATCCTTGCTAAGAGAGCTATACATATTGATACTGTTTTTTCTGAGTTCTTCGGTTAGAAGAAAAGCTTTCTTGCGAGCTGCCTCTCCTATTTGAACTAAATACACTTTGTTTTTCTTACAATTAGGTTCCTTATCGTGCAGAGTTTGAAATACGGAAATAATTCTATCAACCCCGAAAGCTACCCCAACTGCTGGCTGCCCGCTCCCACCCAAAATTTTTACAAGACCGTCATAACGACCTCCGCCCCCCAGAGAAATAGTGTTGTCTCCTGAGGCGCTCTTGATTTCAAAAACAGTTTTAGTGTAATAGTCCAGTCCTCTCACGAGGTAGGGATTAAGAGTATAAGAAACTTGAAGATGGTCGAGAATATCTAAGACCTGGTGAAAATGGTCGTGGCATTCCGGACAAAGAGAATCAAGGATAGGGGGTAAACCTTCCTTTAATTCTTTACATTTTTCCTCCTTGCAATCCAAAAGTCTTAGAGGATTTGTTTTCAATCTTTCCTTGCAAGCTGGACAAAGTTTGCTTTGCTTGCTTTTATAAAAATTTTTAATGACTTTCAGGTAGTCGGGCCGACAGCTAGGGCAACCTATGCTATTGATTTCAAAATTGATATCTTTAAAACCAAGGGAATTGAAAATTAAATAGCTTACCCAAATAACCTCGACATCAACAACTGGACTGGGGTCGCCAATAGCTTCTAAGCCGAATTGAAAAAATTGGCGATAGCGATCCTTTTGGGGATTTTCATGCCTGAACATCGGCCCGCAGTAATACAATTTCACTGGCTGCGGCCAGGTGGACATATTATTTTCTATATACGCCCTCACTACTCCGGCAGTACCTTCAGGGCGCAAGGTTAGAGAATCGCCACCTCTCGTCTTAAAGGAATACATTTCTTTATCGACAATGTCCGTATTCAAGCCTACTCCTTTAGAAAATACATCCGCTTCCTCTACTATGGGAGTGATTATTTTTCTAAAGCCATAGGCTTCGGCCAGGTCATTAGCAATGGATTCAAACTTACGCCACCAAGGAATGTCTTTGGGTAAAATGTCATGCATTCCTTTGGGAGCTTGGAAGCTTCTTTTTATTTCTTTTTTTGTTTTAGGCATAAAAAAGTAAGTTTGCGACTCTAACTAAAGACTATAAGGGTTAGTACCAAAGGCGGCGGCATGACTAAGGGGCCAAACCCTAAGCCAAACCCTTCCCAAGATAGCCTTCCCGTTCAGGCTACCCCAAGAGCGAGAGTCATAAGAATTCATACGATTATCTCCCATGACAAAGTACTGTTGGGGAGGAAGGGTAGTATTAATGTCGCTGGTGGTTTTTACTAAATTAGATAAATAGGGTTCGTTTAAAATAAATCCTTCTGGGTGCTCGGAGTTATAAATCTTAGCAGTACCGTTCTGAATAGTTATTTTTTCTCCTGGCAGTCCAATAACGCGTTTAATGAAGAATGTTGACGAAGCTGTGTAAACTTTTGCGGCTACAAGGTATCCAGGTTTATGATAAAAATCTACAAATTTATTTCTTTCAACCCTAGAAATATTTACGAAAGAAAGTGACAACAATCCCTTGAGGTCAACTTCTTTATTTCTGGCATTATCACTGGTAGTCAATTGAGAAGGGGCTTCAAAGATAATGACCTCTCCTCTTTTGATCGGTCTCAATCTAAAAGATAATTCATCAACTATAAGATAGTCTTTATCAAAAAAGGAAGGCTCCATACTTTGGCCATAGACTATAAAGGGTTGAACAATAAAGTAACGAATGGGTAACACAACCGCTAGGGCGACCAGAACAACTTCAATCGTTTCTAAAACAAAAGATTTGAGATTTCGCCAAAAAGTAAGCATACTTAACCAAATTTAGATGATTATTCTGTCGCTAATATACCATAAAACAATAGGCAAAAGCAACCTTGAATTTGCCGCTATTTTGCTTTTTTGATATAATAAATCGTTAATGAAGAAATGGTTTAAAATAGTGGGAGCCATTTTAGGGGCAGTTATAATGGTCTTTCTTGTGGTTTCTTTCCTGCCCGCCAAAAGCCTACTTGTTTTAGGTTCTTTTTTAGACAATGTCAATAAAGCTTCCTCAGAAATAGATAAAAATATAGCCTCTCAGGCAATTAACGTTGCTGTGCTGGGATTTACCGGAGCTGGTAACAATGGCGCCTACCTAACCGACACTTTGATAGTAGCTCATATAGATCCGGTTAAGAACAAGGTGACTCTTATCTCTATCCCCCGAGATTTCTTGGTTTTGGATAAGAATAAAAACCCCGTGAAGATAAATGGAGTTTTTTGGACAGCTAATGAAAAAAAACCTCATATTTTTGAAACTTCTGATTTTTCTACGATTAAAGAACAGCTAGAAAATATTACTAATCTTCCAATCCACTATGCCGTTATTTTTGATGTCGAAACCGTGCGAGCTGTAGTGAATGGCCTGGGCGGGCTAAACGTTTATATTAGCGAAAAAGTGGCTGATCCCAGTTTAGATGATTCCACTGGAACAGGTAGTTATTTTGAACTTGAGCCAGGCTGGCGTTATCTTGATGGGAATATGGTAGTTTCTCTGGTCCGCAGCCGCTATGCCCAAAATGGAGATTTTTTTCGAATCAAACATCAACAACAGATCTTGCTCGCTTTAGGGGAAAAAATAAAGGATTTAAATCTTCTTACCGATGGCAACAAGCTTCTCCAAATCAAAAAAAATATTAACGGCCACTTCGCCACTGATTTAAATAACAACCAACTCTTTACCTTTGCCTCAATATTGGCCAAGATACCGCAAACTAATTGGCATTTTTCCACCATTTCTTTTGAGGAACCTAATCCCCTTTTAACTTCTAGCACGATCGCAGTCAATACCGGCTATGGTTATTTTCTTGTGCCTAAGACCGGTATTGGCAATTACTCTGAAATTCAATCTTACATAGCTCAAATAATTAATTAAAATGGATAATAAAGTTTGGCTTCTTTATGGGCTAGGCAACAAAGATAAGACCTATAACTGTACTTATCATAATCTCGGTTGGCTTTTTTTGGATGAAATTATAAAAAGCCATAAAATAGAAACTAATTGGCAACTAGTGTGTCATGATCAGTTTTCAATCATTAAGCTTGAGGAAGAAAACCCCATCGACAAGATTTCCTTGGTCTTAGCAAAAAGAAATGGCTATATGAATGAAAGCGGCAATGGTCTTCCCACCCTTCTACGCTACCTAAAAACTGATATCAATCATTTAATGCTAATCCAAGATGATACTGACTTGCCATTTTTAAATTACAAATTTTCCTGGGATAAAAATACCGCTGGTCATAAAGGTATAATATCGATTAATCAAAACTTAAAAACAAAAGCCTATTGGCGACTACGTTTAGGCTCTCGCTCCACCCAAAATAATACCAAGGCCATGGACTTTGTTTTAAAAAAGATTAGCCAAGAAAAATTGTTAGAACTAAAAAGAATATTTCCTTTAATTTACACTGAGTTTCTTAACAAAATTGAAAATATCCAAAAAACTGACTACTAGGTCAGTTTTTTCTTCTTCCATTATCTTAAAAGAAGCGTGCCCAGAGAAATTAAGGTAATGATTATGGTTTGAGAAATAATATTTTTGATTGATTGCTCGGAAATACCCTCCTTAAACCGCTCATTAAAATAGAGACTCCAAAGAATTAGGAAAAAGGCTTGCCCAAAAGGATTTAAAGGTAAAAGCACCGCTAACCAGGCAAATTGAGTGATGACAAAAAGATAGGTAAGGTCCTGTAATAAATTGTCACCTAAACAGGCCGTTTCATTATTAGCGATTTGTAATAGAAGCCTAAAACCACTGATAAGGAAAAGCAGGCTTAAACCAAAAGGTAAAAATTGGCTTAAAATATAAATCCAAAAAAACCAACTAAAAACGAGAAACCAAAAAAATATTTTCAGACGTACCTGATAGGTAAAAACAGAATAATCTTTTCTATTGATTTGGCTAAGAAAAGTAAAATAAAGAGTAAGAAACACTATCAAACCAGTAGTTTTATTTGTGGTATTACCCAGGGCTAAGCTAAGAAAGGTAATAAAAAACAGAAAGTAGATGTTATGCCAAGCGAGACCGCTAATCAGTTTCCAAACTCCCAAAACAGCTAATATTAGGCAAAAACTGAACCAAAAAGACCAACCTAAAAGCAAGCCAAAAAGCAGTAAAAATCCATATAGTAAAGCAAAAAAGATAGTACCTTTTTTCATCCTAATTATTTTCTGAGAGGTATCAATTTCAAGTTATCGCCATTGACGCTCACTCGCCAGTCAGAATTATTTCTAGCCGTTCCGCTCACAATTTTATCGGCAAGGGAATCTAAAATATGTCGTTCAATAAACCGTTTGAGTGGTCTTGCACCATATTCGGGGTCATAACCGTGTTCGGCAATATAATCTTTGACCTTAATATCTAAAGCAATAGAAATGTTTTTTTGACTTAAACGTTTATTAATTTGGTTAATTTGAATATCTACTATCTTGCGGATATCTTCGAGGGTGAGAGGATTGAAAACAATTATTTCGTCTAAGCGGTTCAAGAACTCTGGCCTAAATTTCTCTTTAAGAGCATCCAGAACTTTTTCCTTATACTCTTTAAGAGAAGGCACCTCCTTTTTTTCGCTACTAGAAAAACCAAAATGACTTTGTGCGGTAATATACTCACTGCCTGCATTTGAGGTCATGATGATAATGGTATTTTTGAAATTCACCGTTCTCCCTTTACCATCAGTAAGCCGACCATCATCTAAAACTTGGAGGAGAATATTAAAAACATCGGGATGTGCTTTCTCTACTTCGTCAAAAAGAATCAAACTGTAGGGCCTATGTTTTACCTTTTCCGTCAACTGGCCACCCTCGTCATAACCAACATAGCCCGGTGGCGATCCAATTAACCTAGCTACGGTGTGTTTTTCCATATACTCTGACATATCAAAACGCAGAATAGATTTTTCATCATTAAACATAAATTCCGCTAAAGAGCGAGCCAATTCAGTTTTCCCCACGCCAGTAGGGCCCAAAAATATGAAAGAACCAATCGGCTTGTTTTCTTCAGTAATACCAGAACGGCCGCGTCTAATGGCTCGGGCCACCGCACTGACTGCTTCTGTTTGGCCAATTATCCTTTCACCTAAAATTTTCTCCATTTGCATGAGCTTTTGAGACTCATTTTCAAGCATTTTGGTTACTGGAATCCCCGTCCATTTAGAAACTATACTAGCTATATTTTCCGGGCCTATCTCTTCTTTAAGATAGTGTTTACCGCGCTTACGCAGGGTATTTAATTTAACCTGTAATTCCCGAAGTTCTTTCTCTTTCTGAGGAATATCTCCATATAAAATTTTACCGACTTTTTCTAGTTGCCCCTCTCTCTCATAAGTGTCCACGGCTTCTTTGGCTTGACTGATATCTCTATTTAAATTATTTATTTTTTCAGCGGTTTCTCTTTCTTTCTGCCAATCATTTCTCATCTTTTCCACCTCTTTACGATAAGTTTCTATTTTTTCTCGAAGAATTTTATCGTTTTTGCTATTAGCTGCCCTGTCTATTTCCAAACGGCGTAATTCCTTTTCAGCAGTTTCGAGGCTTTGCGGAGTACTATCAATTTCAAGGCGTAAGGATGAGGATGCTTCATCAATTAGGTCAATAGCTTTATCTGGCAAAAAACGATCAGTGATATAACGAATCGAAAGGTCCACGGCCGCACGAATAGCTTCGGGAGTAATTTTAAGACCATGGTAAGTTTCATATTTTTCCTTTAGTCCTTCAAGAATAGCAATCGTATCTTCGGCCGTAGGTTCTTCCACTATCACCGGTTGAAAACGACGGGCTAAAGCTTGGTCTTTTTCTATAGAATTCCTATAGTCGTTAAAAGTAGCGGCACCAATGGTTTTAAAATCACCGCGAGAAAGCACTGGCTTTAAAAGGGTGGCAGCGTCAATTGATCCTTCCGCTCCCCCGGCACCCACAATAACTTGGAGTTCGTCTATGAAGACAATAACTTGCCCTTTAAGTTTTTTGATTTCATTTAAAACGGACTTAAGCCTCTCCTCAAATTCACCCCTAAACTTAGTACCGGCAATCATGCTGCCCAAATCTAGAGATACTATTTTTTTGTTTTTAAGAGATTCGGGAACTTCATTCTTAATAATTCTTTGAGCAAGGGCTTCTACTATAGCCGTTTTCCCAACTCCTGGCTCACCAATTAAAACCGGATTATTTTTAGTGCGGCGAGAAATAACTTGCATTATTCTTCGTAATTCGGCTTCTCTGCCAATAACAGGATCTAATAAATTCTTGCGCGCCATCTCTGTAAGGTCTATGGAATATTTCTCAAGCGCTTTAAAGCTTGCTTCAGGATTATCATTATTAACGATGGCGCCATTTCGAGTAATCTTCAGATCCTCTAGAAGTTTAGGGGCGCTTAAACCGGCCATCTTTAAAATACTGGCGGCACTATTGTCAGTTAAACTAATAGCGATAAAAAGATGCTCACAAGCTATATATTCGTCTCCCATATCTTTTAAAAGAGAATGGGCCCTTTCGAAAGTCTGGATTACTTCTGGTGTTAGATACAATTGCCCAAAATTGGCGTTTTTGGCGCCCGGATTGGGCATAATTTTTTTTAAATCTTCCTCGGCCTTGCGAATTAAATCATTCACATTAACTCCTTCCATATCTAAAATCGGCTGGATCAGGGTATCACCTTCCTTTAACAAGCCCAAAAGAATATGCACGGCCCTAATTTCTAAATGAGAGTTTTCGATGGCTATCTGTTGGGCTCTTTCTAAGCTAGATTGGGCCTTAAGGGTAAATTTGTCTAAAGATGGCATAGGAAATAAGATTGGTTTACATTAAAAGCACCTACTCTTAATTTTTTAAAATCCAAAAAAAATTAATAAGCCAAAACATGCCTGCTTGTATTTGTTAATAAATTAATAAATTAAACATTCTTAGCCATTATAGCAGATATATCTCTGCTGAGTATGTCTGGTATATTCTTTCCTTGGCAAGATTATAACAAACATATTTTACTAAATATATTTGGTTTACTCCTTTTTCAGAAGGATTATAACATAAGAAAAAACAATAAGTATTTAAACGGGTTTAATAACCAGTTTAAAGGCTGGCTAATTGATTATACAAATCAGTAACTAGGTGAGCTGCGTGTTTAACGTCAGTAGTCCTCAAATGACGGCTAAAACTAAAGCGCACCGATTCTTGAGCCCTAGTCTTATCATGATACATGGCGTTTACCACATGAGAGGGTACGCCTAAACTTGCCGAGCAAGCGGCCCCCTGACTAGCCAAGACACCCTTCTCACTAAGGCCAATGACCATATCGGATGCTAGAACTCCTGGAAAATAACAATTAATTATTGAAGGTACGGAACAATTAAGATCTCCGTTTAATCGTATGCTTTTATTTTCTTTTAACAGGGTTGTCCAAAATATAGAGCGAAGATTTAACAAGTGAGTTTTTTCTTCTACGGAGTTTTGTTTGAGAAGAGCAAGAGTCTGAGCCAGCCCAACTATAGCAGGAAGATTCTCGGTCCCTGCTTTTAAATTAAATTCTTGGTGACCACCAACTATGAGGGGAACCATATCTTGCAGTGCCCTGTGATTGAAAAAGGTTAGTCCCCCAATTCCTTTTGGTCCATAAATTTTGTGGCCTGAGAATGTTATAAAATCCAAAAATTTTAGATCGGACCAAGAAAAATAATTCAGTGCTTGGGCTGCATCGCTATGAAAATAAGGATAAGATTTTTGATTTTGTTTTCTAAAATTTTCTAAACATTGACCTATAAGAGAAAGAGGTTCTAGAGTACCCACTTCATTATTGACGGCTATAATAGATACCAGAACGGTCCTAGGATTAATAGTCTTCTCTAATTCAGAAATATCCACAAGACCATTATTATCTACAGGGAGAACACTGGCAGTAATAAGACCTCTTTGTTCGAGTCTAACAATCGGGGCAATAACGGAATCATGCTCTATGGCGCTATAAATAATATGTGGTTTTTCTTTATTTGGTAGAGATATTTGAGCACAGCTTTCTACCACCCAATTATTAGCTTCTGTAGCCGAAGCAGTAAAAAGAATGTCATTAGGGCTAACCGAAAAATAATCAGCTACCTCTTGGCGGCTATGTGTAAGAGCCCTGGAAGCAAACTGCCCTCCTGCGTGTATAGCGCTAGGATTAAAATAAACCTCAGAAAAATAAGGTTTCATTGTCGCCAAAACCTGGCTAGCGGTGGGAGTAGTAGAAGCGGTATCCAAATCTAACCAGGCGCATGGATTATCCTTTTGCTTTCTTTTTAATGATTTGATTGTTTTTTGAAGAAACATAATTCTGCCAAGTTTTCCAAATTAGATAAGCACACTTTTTCCGTACAGGACTAAAATTAAAATTTAGGGATTTAAGAAAAACTTTCTCAGTCACGGGTTTTATGATTTTTCCTTTCTCTAGAAGAGAGCACATCGTTTCCGCCCCCAAGGCAGAAAGACTGCAGCTCTCACCGTTAAACAATGCCTGTTGAACTTTTTGATTCTTTAATTTAAGCTGAAGAATAATTTTGTCGCCACAGGATTCGTTTATTCCCAAAAGAGTCAAATCGGGGTGGGCTACTAGGCCATGATGTTTAAAACTATGGCTTTCTCCAACTAGATCAAGAAGGTTTTTAAATTGAGAAATAGATTTATTTTTTTCCATAGTTTAAAGATTGGTTAATCTGTTTCAACACCTTAAGGAAATAATCCACCTCGCTTTGAGTGTTATAAACTCCAAAACTAAGGCGGGCTGAGGCTGGTATTTTGAGAAAATGGTGAAGGGGACCGGCACAATGTTCCCCGGCCCTTACCATAATACCTTTTTCTGCTAAAAGCTCACTCAAATCATGCGCATGAATTCCCTTGAGATTAAAAGCAATAATTCCACTGCGACAGAGAGGTTTCTTAGGGCCCAGGATAGTAATTTCTTTAATGCTTTCTAACCCCGAAAGGGCGGCTTGAAGAATACCTGCCTCTCTTTTTTGAATGGCATTAAAGCCTATTTTACTTAAATAGTCCACCGCCCCACCCAAACCGATAGCTTCAATATAAGCTGGCGTGCCCGCCTCAAATTTGGCGGGAAGATTTGCCCAACAGACAGAATTACCATTAAAATTACTAACCATTTCTCCCCCTAAAAAAAGGGGTTCTGTTTTAGAAAGCCAATCCTTCCTGGCATACAAAACACCGATACCAGTAGGACCATACATTTTATGTCCAGAAAAAGCAAAAAAATCACAATCTAAAGCTTTGACATTGACGGGTAAATGAGCTACCCACTGTGCTCCATCCACTAAAACCAGAGCACCCACCTTATGGGATAATTGAATTATTTCCTTGATAGGATTAATGGTCCCCAAGACATTGGTAATACCGGCAATAGCTACTAATTTGGTTTTTGCAGAAAGGGTTTTCTTAAACTGATTAATATCAAAATAACCTTCGCTATTTAAGCCAATCACTTTTAACTTTGCCTTGTGATTTTGGGCTATCTGCCACCAGGGCAAATAATTGCTATGGTGCTCAGCTATAGAAATTATAATTTCGTCGGCCTTCTTCAAATAATCTCTTTGTAAAATTTGGGCTATCAAATTAATACTTTCCGTGGTGTTTCTGGTAAAAATAATTTCTTCACTATATTTAGCTCCTATAAAATCAGCAATTTTTTGACGAGCTTCATTGTATAGGGCAGTGGTTTTTTCTGACCAATAATAATCCCCCCTATAAACATTGGCATTATAGGAAGAATAAACTTCGTTCATTATGCTTAAAACACTCTGTGGTTTTTGAGTAGTAGCTGCATTATCAAAATAAACTAGAGCATTCCCTCTGGCATCTTTTTTATTAAGTAAAGGAAAAATTTCTTGAGACATATGTTTAAATTTTAACACAAGAATTAAAATTCGTATGTTAAGCACTCATATTAATGTAATTTTTTTCTAGATAGACTTTTAGCCAATTATTGGTTATCCCCCGGCTATTTAAATAGGATAAAATTTCTGGGTTTAAGCCACCAAAAGCTAAACTGTGTTTTAATCGGCTATCCTTATGACTTAAAGATATTTTCTGGCCCACTATAACACTGCTAGTTTTATCAAAAATTAAACCTTTTAAATTTAAATCAATGGAAGCGGTTTTTGCTTTTAAAGTATCAGCTACGGAAAATATTAGTTTTAATTTGCTTCCCTCACTGACAAAAAATTTACCATTAATTTTAATGGCACTAAGAGGACCTAATAATGAAACTGGAAAAATATATTCATAATTTTTTGGTCCTTTAAAGCTGCCTTTAATTTCAAGATTTAATTGAGTATGGGCTTTTACTTTAAACACTGTAATTTTCTTGGGTGAATCTGTGTTTAAATCTAAAATAAGGTTTTTAATTTCAATCATAATTTAGATTGCATTAGAAAGAGTCATGGCCAAGAGCTGTTTAATTTCCAATAAGTAATCTGCTGGCAACCAATGACTCAAGGGTTCGTAAAAGCTCAGAATAAGAATTAAATAGGCTTCTTCAGTATTAATTCCTCTGGTAGCTAAATAGTTTAGAGTATCTTCCTCTACTTTAAAAAGAGAACCTTCAATTTCTGTTTTAGCGTTAGCATTATTAAGTTCAGTGATAGGTTCTGTTACATAGGTGGCCTTGTCACCAAAAAGCATATTATCACAACGAGAAAAATTGCTAGCAGAATCAGCCGTGTTTTGTATTTGTAAGAATGGTTGCCAATGACTATACCCGCCATCAAAAATAAGACTTTTAGAATTGATATTCGCTAAAGTGTTTTTGCCAGAATGAATGACTTTGGCCCCACTATATTGAATTTGTCCCTGAGTCAGGGAATTGATAGATTGATAGACCGCCCGGCTATTATCCCCCACTAAATCAGAGAGCGGATATTTTACCGTAAGTTTGGAACCAAAATTAGCATCCATCCATTCGATTTGTCCATCTTTTAACACTCTGGCGCCCTTGGTGGCTAGATTATAGACTTCCTTGGACCAATTTTGAACCGCACCGTATCTCACTTTGGCTCCTTCCTTTACAATAATCTCGACTACCCCTGCGTGCAAACTTCCTCTTGTAAACATAGGAGCAGTACAACCCTCCAAATAAGAAACTTGGCTATTTTGTTCGGCTACAATAAGGGTACGTTCAAATTGGCCAAATTCTTCCCGATTAATACGATACAAAACTTGAATGAGTTCATCTATTTTAATCCCAGAAGGTATATAAAGAAAACTTCCCCCAGAAAATAGGGCTGTATTTAGAGCGGAAAATTTATTGTTATTAACAGCAATTACTGTGCCCAAATACTTCTGTACTAGTTTGGGATATTTCTGAATGGCTTTGTCTATACTAGTAAAAATTACTCCTTCTTTTTGCCACTTTTTTCCCAGCGAGTCGTAAACCATCTCTGATTCCTCCTGAAGACCTATACCGCCCAACCTTAACATATCTTCTTCGGGTACACCCATACTAGCCATGAGCCGAAGAAGCTTTTGACTCTTCTTTTTTCTTAAATCGTTTGGATCTATTTCTGGCTTTAAATAATATTTTAAGTTGTGTAAATTAATTTTCTCCAGAGGCTTAGAAAAGAAGGTAAAGAAAGATCTATAAATTGCTTTAAGGCTGCAAGTCTCATCTCTTTTACCCAAAAGGGCTCCTTTTTTTGGGAGCTTAAAGTTAACACTATTTTTTTTAGTTGTTTGTAAAACTGCTTATCTTCTTCCATAAGCTAAACACGACTTTTAATAATGATGCCGTTTTTTAAAGCTAAAATTTGATCGGCCTTTAAGGAACTCTGCCAGTTGGTCTGATGGCTAATTACCAGGAAGGTAGTTTTCTTTTTTAATTCTAAAATTATTTTAGAGAAAATTTTCAAGGATTGGGTATCAAGACCCGCTTCTAATTCATCAA
>JAVHQB010000085.1:16657-25937 GCA_036170905.1 Minisyncoccota bacterium
ATTTTAGAGAAAATTTTCAAGGATTGGGTATCAAGACCCGCTTCTAATTCATCAATAATGGCTAAACGCGGTCTAAGGATAAGCAGCTGTAAGAACTCTAATTTTTTAAGTTCGCCCCCAGAGAAGCCTACTCCTAACGAACGAGAGAGGACCCCTTCATCCAAACCTAATTGTTTTCCTTTTTTTATAATCTGACCACGACCAAGAGGTTTGTTATGCAAATTGTTAGTATCAAGATATTCCAGAAAATCCATGGTTTTCAAGCTATCAATGATAGGTGTCTTCTGCCAAGCCAAAAATATTCCGAGTTTAGCTCTCTCTGGGGTGGAAAGTTTGGTAATGTTAGTGTCTCCCAAATAAATTTCCCCTTGTTTAATGGTATAGACCTTCAGTCCCATGATGGCTCCAGCTAAGGAAGTCTTACCGGCAGCGTTTGGACCAATAAGTAAGGTGAGACTATTCTCGGGTAAACTAAAATTTACCTTACTTAAAATGGTCTTACCATTAGCTGAAACAGACAGATTTCTTACTTTTAAAAACGGTTTTTTTGTTTGTTCCTTCATATAAAGAAAAAGATAGGGTTATTTCTGCCCTATCTTAATCTAAAACTTTTATTTTGGCAATATTTTTTAAAACCTATATAATTTAAATAAGTTAAATTAAAAAATAGGTTCTGTTCTATAAATCAGTTTGAGTTTCTGCTTTATAGCCAGTGCCAGCTGGTATCAGACGGCCGATGATAACGTTTTCCTTCATTCCTCTTAGGTAGTCAATTTTCCCCTCAAGAGCCGCTTCAATCAGGGTATAAGCTACCTTTTGGAAGGAAGCGGCAGCTAAGAAACTATTACTATTTTCAGCTACCTTAGTAATACCAGTCAAAATTTGTGTAGCTTCGGGGGGCTTTTGTTTGTTCTTGCACATTTCGTCACTTACATCAAGATAGCGGTATTTATCTACTATCTCTCCAGGGACAAAAATAGAATCCCCTGCTTTATTAATTTGCACCCTGGAAAGCATCTGTCTAACAATAACTTCTAAGTGCCTATCATTGATGGCTTCGTTAACCAAACTGTAAACGGCCCTGATTTCCTGAATAAGGTATTCTTCTACGGCACGACGACCTGCTACTTTATGCAAAACTTTAGGATTCAAACTCCCTTCAGATAAAGCTTGGCCAGGTTGAACTTTATCATTCTTTTTCACAAAAAGATTAAGCTCTTTAGCTATATAGTAATCCCAATTACCAAACTCATCAATCTTAACATTGCTCTGGATAGTAGAGCGATTAGTGGCGCGACCGCGTTTAGCGTGTGTTTTCTCTTTAGCTACAATAGGCATCACTTTCACTATATGATAAGGCCCATCAGTCACAATGGAATCAACGATACCCTCTACTTCTACCACGGGGACTTCGCCTTTAGGTGGTCTAGCTTCAATTATTTCCTCAACTCTGGGCAGACCTTGGGTGATATCAACGGCTCTAGCAACACCACCACTATGAAAGTTTCTCAGGGTAAGCTGAGTACCAGGTTCTCCAATAGATTGAGCGGCTACTACACCCACAGCTTCTCCTAATTGAATTAATTTATTTCTAGCTAAATCAACTCCATAACATTTCTGACAAACCCCTGCATGAGATTTGCAAGTGAGAGGTGTTCTAATTTTAACAGTAGGATTTGCAAGTGCATCTATGACCCTGGCTGTTTCTCTGGTAATCATATCTCCAGTATGTAAAACAATCCCCTTTTCTTTGAAATCTGTCGCTACGGTGCGACCATAAATCAAATCATAGAAAGACTCGTGGAGTTTTTGGGCATAATCTTTTGTTGCTTCGATAAAAATATCAGTATGGCAATCTTCTTCTCGAATGACTACTGACTGGGCAACATCTACTAACCTTCTGGTTAGGTAACCAGCATCTGCAGTATGGAGGGCAGTATCAGCTTGGCCCTTACGACTAGCATGGGTAGACAAGAAATATTCCAAGGCATTAAGGCCTTCTTTATAGGAAGCTTTAATGGGTAACTTGATAATTTCACCGGCAGGATTTACTACCAAACCTTTCATTCCCATCATCTGCATAATCTGATTCCAGTTTCCACGAGCTTCAGAAGCTATCATGGTATAAGTGGCTTCGGTAGGATCAAATAACTTTTTAATTAAATTACTAATTTTTTCTGTAGCTTCTGTCCAGAGAACAATTTCTTTCCTCTCTTTTTCTTCTTTAGTAAGCAAGCCCTCGTTATATTGCTCGTCTAAAGCAGCGACCTGTGCTTCAGTAGCAGTTACTATGGCTTTTTTCTCAGGGACTTTGTGTAAACTATCCATAGACCAAGAAAGTCCTGCTAAAGTAGCATATTCAAAACCCAAGGTTTGAATTCCTTTAATTAAGTGAGCTGTAAGGTCAACACCATATTTTTCAATAAGCTTATTAGTAAGATTAGAGAAGTCCTTGGACACAAGCCCTTGGTTGATAAATGGGTAATCATCTGGCAAACTTCGGTTAAAGATAATCCTTCCAACCGTAGTTTCTGTAGCTTCAGCGAGAGATTTATACTGAGTATCTCCTTTTATTTTTCTTACCTTAATTTTAGCTCGTAGATCTATCTGGTCGTATGTTTGAGCTATAACGGCTTCATCTTCATCATTGAAGGCTAGCCCCTCACCTTTGGTATCGGCTATAGTTTGAGTGAGCCAGAAACAGCCAGCTACCATTTCGTGACGAGGAAACATAGCGGGAGCACCACTGGCTGGTTTTAAAAGACCGAGAGATGAAAGCATTCTTGTTTTGGATTCATTTTGAGCTTCATCTGAAAGTGGTAAATGAACAGCCATTTGGTCACCATCGAAATCAGCGTTAAAAGGCTGACAAACAAGAGCGGGAATTCTAATAGCCAAACCTTCAACGAGAGTTGGTTTGAAAGCCTCAATACCTAAACGATGAAGGGTAGGAGCACGGTTCAATAAGACTAACTTATTTTTAATAATTTCTTCAAGAATTTCCCAAACCTGATCGGTACCATCTTCTATCATTTTATGAGCAGCCTTGATACTAAATACCAATCCCCTCTCTTTAAGTTCTTTAATAACGAAAGGTTTGAAAATTTCTAAGGCCATGGTCTTAGGAATGCCGCATTCATCTATATCGAGTTCTGGTCCAATAACAATGACAGAACGTCCAGAAAAGTCGACTCTTTTACCGAGAAGGTTTTGTCTGAAACGCCCTTGTTTGCCCTTAAGAATATCTGCCAAGGAACGCAGTGGTCTATGTTGAGATTGTTGAAGGGCACTGCCACTATTGCGGCGCATGCCATTATCAAGTAAAGCGTCTACTGCTTCTTGAAGCATTCTCTTTTCGTTGCGAATAATAACTTCAGGGGCTTTCAGCTCCATGAGTTTCTTGAGACGGTTATTTCTGTTAATGACACGGCGGTACAGATCGTTTAAATCATAAGAGGCATAACGACCACCATCAAGTTGAACCATAGGGCGCAAATCTGGAGGAAGAACGGGCAGGTTAGTTAAAAACATCCACTCTGGACGTGCTTTGGAGCTAATAAATTGTCCAATTAATTTTAATCGACGATTGATTTTTAAAGCGCTCTCCCCTTTGGCTTTGGCTAAACGGCCATTAAGTGTCTTAACTAGGGCTTCGAGATCTGTATCTTTAAGCAAATTAAAAATAGGAGTACTCCCGGTTGAGGCTTCAAATATTTGGCCGTATTTTTTTGACAAGTTATAGTATTGAGCTTCAGAGAGAACGGCTTTTACTCCAACGCTTTTGGCTTCATTCTTAGCTGCATTGTAAGCATCAAGTAAAGATTGTTTTTGGTCGCTATCAACTGCCTTAAGTTTGCTTTTATACTCTTTATCAATATCAGCCAACACTTGCTTTTTTGCCTCCTCATCTACCCTAGTAATGATATAGGCGGTGTAATAAACTACCTTTTCAATTTGAGGTAAAGGGATCTCTAAGATTAAACCCATACGTGAAGGAAGGTTTCTCAAAAACCAAATATGAGCTACGGGTACGGCTAATCCTATATGGCCCATTCTTTCCCGACGCACTATTGATTTAGTAACCTCGACACCGCATTTATCACAAACTATTCCTTTGTAGCGCATCCGCTTGTATTTTCCGCAAGCGCATTCGTAATCTTTCACGGGTCCGAAAATTCTTTCAGAAAATAAGCCATCTTTTTCTGGTTTTTGAGTGCGATAGTTTATAGTATCAGGCTTAATAACCTCACCGTGAGACCAACCTTTAATTTCTTCGGGAGAAGCTAAACGTAATCTCAACGCGTTGAAATTGTAGTTGTTGATACTAGTATTATAATTATTAAATTCTAAGTCCATAACAAAATTTAAAACGTTTTGATTATTAGTTTAAGCTTCCGCAGGAGTATTGTTTTCCATAATCCCTGAAACATTATTGATAGTGTCTATAGTAAGAGACAGGGCTTTAAGTTCTGCTGTAATAACATTGAAAGCGGCAGGAATATGGGGAGGCTTGATAGGCTCGCCCTTAATTACTGATTCATTGGTGGCAGCACTACCAATAACATCTTCATATTTAATGGTCATCATTTGTTGTAAATTGTAAGCCGCACCATAACCTTACAAAGCCCAAACCTCCATTTCGCCAAACCTCTGGCCACCCATGTGAGCACGACCGCCCAAAGGCTGTTGGGTGATTAAGCTATAGGGACCGATTGAACGCATATGAATCTTATCGGCTACCATATGGTCCAGCTTAAGTATATAAATTTTACCAACGGTAATTTTATGCTTGAAAGGCTCTCCAGTATAACCATCGTACAAAGTAACTTGGCCTGATTCTGGCAATTCTGCTTTGTTAAGTTCTTCTTTAATCTCACTCTCTGTCGCCCCATCAAAAGCGGGGGTAATAGCATGATAATTAAGCTTATCGGCAGCCCAACCTAAATGAGTTTCTAAAATCTGTCCAATGTTCATTCTGGAAGGGACACCTAAAGAATTCAAAATAATATCCACTGGAGTACCGTCTTCAAGATATGGCATGTCCTCAACGGGAAGAATAATAGAGATAACACCTTTATTACCATGACGTCCGGAAAGCTTATCTCCTACCCTTACTTTGCGCAGTTCGGCGACTTCTACTTTTATTTGTTTCAAAGTCCCGACATCTAATTTGTCGCCCTCGTCGCGAGATAAAATCCTAATATTAGTAATACGACCACGGCTGCCGTGTTTCAAAACCAAGGAAGTATCTTTGACATCGCTAGCTTCTTCTCCAAAGATAGCCTTCAGTAATCTTTCCTCGGGGGTTAAATCTGTTTCCCCTTTGTGAGATATTTTTCCAACCAAAATATCATTATCTTCAACTTCGGCACCGATACGAACAATACCCTCTTCATCAAGGTTCTTAAGTTTATCTTCAGAGACATTAGGAATATCGGGCGTTGTCATTTCGGGTCCATTTTTAGTGTCTCTCACATCTACGACAAGTTCTTGGAGTTTAATAGAAGTGAAGCGATCGTCAGCTAAAACTTTTTCGGAGATAATGATGGCGTCTTCATAGTTATAGCCTCGCCATGGCATAAAAGCTACGGTTAGGTTTTGACCAATGGCCAAATTGCCTTTTTCCATGGCAGCACCATCAGCCAAGATATCTCCTTTCTTCACTTTAACGCCCTTTTTTACTCTGGGTGTATGCATTAAGCAGGTAGATTTATTGGTAATCACGAAACTCTTTAATTGATAGTTGTGAAGGTCGCCCTTATTGTCTTTGATAACAATATGTTGGCTGTCTACTTCAGTAACCTCTCCTTCGTGATCGGAAATCAAAAGCTGTCCAGAATCGCGCGCACCAACACTTTCAAAACCAGTCATCACTAATGGCGCCTCTGGTCTGATACAGGGCAAAGCTTGTTCTTGCATGTGAGCTGCCATAAGAGCGCGACGAGCATCATCGTGTTCTAGGAAAGGAATGAGATTGGCGGCTAGAGAAAGGATTTGCTGAGGAGAAACATCGACAAATTCTATGTCCTCTGCCTTATATAAACCAGGTTCAGCCTGGTAACGAGCTTCAACCCACCCTTCGGCAATCTTCCCGTTGTCATCCAATTTAACACCTCCTTGAGCAATCTTATAGCGAGCTTCGGTAAAAGCATCCATCCAAACAATTTCATTGGTAACTTTCTTGTTACTGACCTTGGCATAAGGGGTTTCTATAAAACCGTATTTATTTAAACGGCCATATAAAGCCAAATAAACTACCAAACCGCTACTTTGGCCTTCGGGTGTTTGAATAGGACAAATTCTACCATAATGGCTGGGATGAACATCTCTAACTTCTATGGTAGCCCTCTCTTTAGTTAAACCCCCGGGGCCAGAAGCGGTTAGACGTCTCTTACATTCTAACTCATCAAGGGGATTGGTTTGAGCCATAAACTGAGAAAGTTCGGAGGTATTCAAAAACTCCTTGAGAGCTGAACTCAAATAACGAGGACTAATTAATTGGGCAGGAGTAAGACTTTTGGGATCGTAGGTAGACATTCTGTCCTGTACCCCCCTCTTCAAGCGCATTAACCCAATGCGTAATCTCTCTTCCAATAATTCTCCGGTGGCCCTAACTCGACGATTACTCAAATTATCAATATCATCTGGTTCGGCTTCAGGATCATTGTTTAATTTGACTGTTTCTTTTAGGGTGGCAATAATGTCTTCCTTCGTCAGGAGATAATTATTGTAATCTTCAGGGTCAGAGTTAATTCCTAACCGCTGATTAATTTTAAAGCGACCGACGCGAGCCAAATTGTAACGGTCTCTTCTCAAGAAAACTCCATCAATAAAGTTTTTGGCATTATCCAAAATAGCCAAATCGCTTGGTTTCAAATGGCGATACATTTCTAGAAGCGCCTCATCTCGGCTATGGGTAGGATCTTTAATGAGGGTATTTTCTATGTAATGAACATCGTTGTCCTTCTCAAGTTCAGCAAATAATTGCTTAATTTCTTCGTCGGTTTCAATTCCAAAGACGCGCAGTAAAATAGTGGCTGGCATCTTGCGCTTTTTATCTATCCTAACGTTAATAATATTGTTATTATCCGTTTCAAATTCTAGCCATGATCCGTGAGATGGTAAAAGTTTCGCTCCAAAAAGCTTGCGTCCTTGAGCATACTCCATAGTAAAGAAGACGCCAGGAGAACGAATTAGTTGAGAAACAATAACCCTCTCCACTCCATTCACTATAAAAGTACCTTTATCAGTCATTAAAGGGATATCACCAAAATAGACACTCTGCTCGTTTTGCCCTTTGGTCTCGTAATTATTAAGTCTTAAATTAATGCTTAAAGGAGCTTCGTAATTTAAGTTTTTAAGCTTACACTTTTCTTCGATAGCCTTGGACTCACCAATAGTGTAATCCAAAAACTCCAAACTCATGTTTTTGGTAGTGTAATCTCTGATGGGAGAAACTTCCCGCAAAAGATTCTCAATGCCCTCTTTGATAAAATAATTATAGGAATCCTTTTGGAATTGTACCAAATTAGGAATTTCCATTAAGGCTTTTTTGTGAGAACCAAAAACTTTTGTTTTGAGAAGCTGCTGCATAAAAATTTGAATTTATTTCTAAAATTATATGAAGTCTGAAAACAATTTTACCCCTCAAGACATTACCGATTCCACAAAGAAACGGCCATTCTGTCAAATGAAAAAGGGGCACACAAAAAAGACCCTAAAACAAAACAGAGGGGTTATATTCTATTCCCATCAAAATTATAAAGGTGACGCGTCACTAAAGAGAGTATTATGGTTGTAATTAACGATATGAGCGTCTACCTGCCTTTCTGACCATTCTTTTGCCAGAAGACAATGGTTTGAAATATCGTTTGGGCTATTCTCTTGGAAACCAAACTAGTATCATTAACTATTTTCAATTTCCAATTAACAGTCTGTGATAGCTTTATATTACTCACTTCACAATATTTGTCAAGGCTATTTAAAATAAGATCAGCTTGCGGAATTGATAAAGAGTGGCTCCTACCCTTATAATCGAAAGAAATATTGAAAGGCATGGCAATAAGTTTATAAAGTTATAACACAAGAAGATTTCAAAGACTAAATTTTAAATTTTAAGTGAAATCTAAATTATTAAAACGTAGCCACCCAACACTTATCTATAAGTTTCTATCTTTGTTTTAAAATTGAAAAATTAGAGTTTTGGAATTTATTTGAAAATTGTAAATTGTAAATTGAAAATTATTTGGCTTGTAGATATTTAGCTTTGTTTGATAAGTGCTCTTCATAAGTTTTGGAAAAGATGGTGCGCGAGTCTATTTGAGAACTTAAGTAATACAAATAGTTAGATTTTTGGGAATTAAGGACGGCTTCTATAGCTTCTAAGCTAGGACTACAGATAGGTCCTGGGGGTAGTCCAGGATATTTGTAGGTATTGTAAAGAGAGTCTACTTGAAAATCACTGCTTTTAAGATTGCAGGTACTGGCTCCATTTTCCCTTTTAATATAACAAACAGTGGCATCAACTTGGAGGGGCATATTCATTTTAAGGCGTTTTTCAAGAATGCCGGCTACCAATTTTCTATCTTGATAAGAAACCACTTCTTTCTCTACAAGTGAAGCTAAAATTATTATATCTTTAAGAGAAAGGGCGGAAACTTCAATGTCTTTTTTAAGTGGTTGATACGCCTTGAGATTAAAATTAGTGAGAAGAATTTTTAAAATATCTTTACTATTCATGTGCGGCCCCAGAAAATAGGTGTCAGGATAAAGTAGTCCTTCTGGATTTTCTGTCCCCCACTTTCCCAAAAAGGGATAAGCTCTTTTTTCGTCTTCCGAGAATAAATTGAGATTAAACGTCCCATCTTTGGTCAAAATATTTTTACTTATTAAAAGCGGAAGAACATCTAAGATACTTGAACCTTCCGGAATGGTTACTTTAAAGGCGGGATTTGTTTGACCACTGGCAATCTTATTGGCTATATCTCCCACAGAGACCCCTCCCTGAAAAACATAATTACCAGCCTTTAGATCTCTTAAGTGGCCGTGCAAGGCTAACCAAAGTTTAAAAATCTCAGGAAATCTAATAACCCCTGCCTCAGTTAAATTAGAAGCAATGATATTAACGCTATCCCCCTCATTAATATCAATGTTAATGCCTTCTTTAGGTAAAATTATTTTATAGTTAGCTAGACCTAAATAAAATAAAAAACAAATTACCAAAATTATCCCAAGGGTATTATTGCTTTGTCTTTGATTCAAAAACATTTTCTCTATTTTT
>JAVHQB010000085.1:26037-29104 GCA_036170905.1 Minisyncoccota bacterium
AGACCCAGGGCCATAAATTCTAAAAGCAAATGGGAACCGCCGAAACTAACGAAAGGCAAGGGCAAACCAACGATAGGCATAACACCCAGGTTCATACCTAAGTTTACTATAAAGTTCAGACTAAAATTAACCGTTATCCCCATGACTGCCAGCTTAGTAAAGTTTTCAGGAAGATTCAAACCAATCTGGGTGAGATTATAAAAAACAACTCCAAAACCAAATAAAACTAAAATTACACCTATAAAACCCAATTCTTCTCCCAAGGAAGAAAAAATAAAATCAGTTTGGGCGGCCGGTAAAAAACGTAACTGGGTTTGGGTTCCCCACCCTAAACCTTTCCCCAAGACACCGCCGGAGCCAAGAGCAATTATGGCTTGCCTGGCATTATACTGGCTACCTTGCCAATCTTTACTACTGTTAAAAAAAGAAATTAATCGAGTTTTTTGGTAAGGCTTTAGAAAATATTGCCAAGAAAGTGCGCCTATCAAAGAAAAAATAACTAGGAGAAGGACAAACTGCTTAAAACGTAGGCCAGCTAAAAGCAAAATACAAAACCAAATACCAAAAATAATGGCCGCTCCTCCCAAATCTGGCTGCAAGATAGCTAGTCCGGCCGGAATGGCCGCGTAGAGTCCGGAAACAAGAATATGTTTAAGCTGCCAAATTTCTATATTACGATTGCTAAAATATTTAGCCAAGATAAGAATAACCGCTAACTTAGCCAGTTCAACTGGTTGAAAATTAAAGAAGCCCAGATTGAGCCAACCAGAGATACCGTTAACTTTGGTGCCAAAAAAGAGCACCAAAATCATCATCAGTACCGATAAAAAGTAAAAAACTAACAGGAAATAGGAAGAGTTTCTAAATAGCCTGTAATCCACTAAACGAAACAATAAATAAACAGCAAAAGAAATGGTCAAAGAAACGATCTGTTTTTTGAGAAGCTGCCAACGATTATTTCCCGAACTTGAGAGAGAGGCAATAATTAGAATACTCAATAAGGTTAAAACCGCTACTGCCCCCAATATCCATTTAAGAGAGGTACGCATAGAAAATTAATAACGATTATCTTGTGCAAATACATCGGTATGGGCTTTGTGGTAACAGACTGTAGCTCCTAGGGGCAGAGACTGGCGCCATATAATAGTAGGCATTCCACGCATATCTTCTGTTTTTATATTTTCCAAATAGATCTGGTTAAAGCTCAACGGAAGACCGGTTTTTTTGTCGCATAACATCACATCAACAAGGGCTCTTTTATAATTGAGGGTGGAACGATTGACTAAATCGGCGGTAATACTAACAGGGCTAGCTTTTTTAGCATCAGCATATTTCATTTTTAAACCTATAAGCTCCAGAACTTCACCAGTGCTATTCACGGCTGCTGGTAACTTTTGCCAGTCTTTGAAAGAAATTGTCGAATCTATATCAAAGCGTACAGAAGTCGGAATAAAACCACTATTCTCAGCCAAAGCTTTTGTTTTGGTTATTAGCTTTTCTTCTCCAGGCAAGATATAAAATGGTTCATCTAAATCAATTCTTAAAATTGCACCATTTTGACTAGTAAGAGTAAAATGTCCAACAATTCCAGTAAGGCCGTATTTAGTGTTAGGATTAAATATTTTGGCCACCAAATCAAAGCCCTTCAATTTATAATCCAGGATATAGGTATTTTCTACTACCAAGGGTTTTAGGTCTTTTAAATCGCAAGCGAGGCAAGAACCACCGCAATCTACGGCATCTTCGTTTTGGTTTTGTTTTTGGTCAAAACAGGTAGGTTTTGGTTTAAAAATGGTTTTTCCCAAAAAAACCAAAACTATGATTACTAAAATAGCGGTCAAGCCGACAACAATTTGTTTTTGAGTTCTATAACTAATCATGAAGCAATTTAAAAAATAAAACCAATATATTATAGCAAAAAAATGGTATTTTCTTCTGTCTTCTACTAAGAATTAATTTCTTTTTCTATTTCTATCAGTCGGTTGTATTTGGATATTCTTTCTGGCTTAAGTGGTGCTCCTGATTTGAAAGCATCTGCTCCTATACCGACAGCCAAATCAGCAATAAAATTATCGGGGGTTTCTCCGCTTCTGTGACTTACTACTTTTTTAAAACCATACTGCTCAGCTAAAAGAGCTACTTTAATAGTTTCTGAAATTGTCCCTATCTGGTTTGGTTTAAGAATAATGCCGTTAATAGATTTTTCCTTGGCAGCTTTAGTTAATCTTTCCAGATTGGTAGCAGTAATATCGTCTCCTATCAGCCACAGTTTATTTCCCCAGTTTTCATTAAACTTTCTAAAACCAATATAATCGTTTTCAGAGTAAGGATCTTCTACGGACAAAAGTTGGTAACGATTGAATATTTGAGAATAGTAGTCAGTAAGCCCGATGGTGTCAAGGCGCTGGCCAAGAATTTCATAAACACCGTCTTTTTGATTATAAAAACTATTAGCAGCTACATCTAAGCCTAGATTTAAAGCTACTGTAGTCTTAACCTCGCCTCTAATATTGGTCAATATTTCTAATCCTTTTTCTGGGTCATTTTCGGGAATCACAAACCCGCCTTCATCACCTCGGGTAATGTCGGGATATTTACTAACCACATATTTTGTAAGGTGGTCTATAAAATTACGACATTCCTGTAAACCAATTTCGGTTGATTCGGTGCCGGGAATAAAAAGGTATTCCTGAAAAGGCAAATGGTCACTACTTTTCGCTGCGCCAACATGTTCTCCCCCATTAATTAGGTTAAACATTAAATAAGGTAAGTGAAGATGATTGTGCTTTCGGCCGCTAAAACTGGCTATTACTCGATAGAGAGGTAATTTTTCTTCAAGGGCAAATAATCTCCAAAAGGATAGGCTCAGAGCTAAAATCGTGTTCCCTCCAAATTTACTTTTGTCTGTGGTCCCCTCTAGAGACAAGAGATACTCATCAAATTCTTCAGGGTCGCTAAACTCTTTGTTGACAATCTTTTCTTTTAAACTATTTATTATTTGAATGGCTTCGGTAGTGTTTTTAGTAACCGCTTCGAAAGAGCCTTTACTTTTACCGCTGGGAACACT
>JAVHQB010000086.1:0-7686 GCA_036170905.1 Minisyncoccota bacterium
GCGAAGAGTCCTTAAAGACAGGACGTCTAGCAATTAGTTATAACACTTTAAAAGTTCTTGAACACGGACTAGGTCTTTTGGGGATTGTTGCGCCAGAAAAAATGTAATGACCCTACTATTAATTTTCAATTTACGAATTTTCAATTTTCAAATAAATTCCAATTTATAAATTTTCAAACAGCATCCAATAATTCCCATTTATTCATTTAACCATTCACTTAAAATTTAAAATTTAGCCTTTAAAATTTCACCCTATGTCAGAAAAAACAGAAAACAAAAGTGAAAGCCGTTCAGTTTTTCCTTCTCAGGAGGAGAGTATCTTAACTTACTGGAAAGACAATAAAATTTTCCAAAAAACTTTAGAAAAAAATAAAGATAAAAAACCTTTTGTTTTTTTTGAAGGTCCTCCTACGGCCAATGGAAAGCCGGGGCTGCATCACGTTGAAGCCAGAGCCTTTAAGGATTTAATTTGTCGGTTCAAAACTATGGAGGGTTATTTAGTGAACCGCAAGGCAGGTTGGGATACTCATGGTTTACCAGTGGAATTAGAAGTAGAAAAGCAGTTAGGTTTTACTAATAAAAACGATATTGAGAAATATGGCATAGCTGCTTTTAATGCTAAAGCCCAAGAATCAGTTTGGAAATACTTAAGCGATTGGCAAAAATTAACAGAAAGAATGGGGTATTTTGTGGACATGGAGAATCCCTATGTTACCTATAACTCGTCCTACATGGAATCGGAATGGTGGATTTTAAAGAATATTTATGACAAGGGGCTTATGTATCACGGTTATAAGATAGGCCCTTATTGCCCAAGGTGTGGCACCACTTTGTCGAGTCATGAGTTAGCTCAAGGTTACCAAACTGTTCATGACCCCTCCATTTTTGTTAAGTTTTATTTAAAAGATTTTTCTAAAAAGAGAGTAGACCGAAAACCAGTCAAAAAGACAGCTCTTCTTGTTTGGACAACGACTCCCTGGACATTGCCAGCCAATTTAGCTGTGGCCGTAGCAGAGGATTTGGAATATAACGAGTGGTTATTAGATGATGAAGTTTTAATCAGTTTACATGATTTGCCATCACGCGAAGGAATTGCAGAGAAACCCAAGCTAATAGGAAAAATTTTAGGCAAAGAGTTAGTCGGACTCAGTTATAAACCGCTTTATTTATTGGAAGAAGTTGATACCGACCAAGTTTATAAGGTACTCTCAACCAATTTTATTTCAGAAACTGACGGTACCGGCTTAGTTCATATAGCGCCCTCCTATGGAGAAGATGATTTTAAGTTAGGTCAAAAGCACGACTTTCCCATTATTGTAAATTTAGATGGGGAAGGCAAATTTAAAGAGGCTCCCAAAGATTTGCCCTTTATTTTAGGTAAATTCTTTAAAGAAGCTGATCCTATTATTTTAAAAGATCTGAAAGAAAAGAATTTGGTTTATACGGGAAATCTCGGGGGGACTGTGCATGAATATCCTTTCTGTTGGCGTTGCCACACTCCTCTTATTTATAAAACTAATGAGAGCTGGTTTATTAACATGCTCCGGAAGAAAAAGGAACTCTTAGCCAATAATCAAAAAATAAATTGGGTGCCGGTGTCTTACAAAACTGGCAGATTCGGCGGCTGGTTACGTGAAGTGAGAGATTGGAATTTATCGAGGCAGCGTTATTGGGGAACGCCTCTTCCTATTTGGCAATGTGAATCTTGCCACAAGGAAATAGCCGTAGGATCTCTTAAAGAGGTATCGCAGCTGAATGGAGAGCAAGCTAATATCTATCTAGTGAGACATGGAGAGGCGACTAACAACACTAAACATTATTTTAGTAACTATCCGGAAATTAGTGTAGCTCATTTGACTCCAAAGGGTCGGCAGGAGGTTACTGCTGCTGCCAAAAAACTGAACAAACAAAAAAATAAAATTGATATTATAGTCTCTTCTGATTTAGAAAGGGCAAAAGAGACAGCTAATATAATTGCCGGTGTTTTGAATGTTCCAGTAGTCTTCAATCTCAATTTTAGGGAAGTTGATGTAGGAAATCTTAATGGTAAACCTATCAGAGAGGAACAGTGTCCAGAAATTAAAAAGGATATAACTGAAAGAGACTTTACTAATACAGGCGGAGAAAGTCATATCAATCTGCAGAAAAGAATGGTCTGTGGTTTAAAAGAGGTAATCAATCAATATCCTCAAAAAAATGTTTTAATCGTATCCCACGAAGCTCCTTTAATAGTCTTCTTAGATTCTCAGGGAAAAAATGTCAAACAATTCAAAAATGCAGAAATAGTTAACTTAAATTGGTCTCATCTGCCTATTAATGACAAAGGAGAGTGTGATTTGCACCGTCCTTACGTGGATGAAATAAAACTAAGATGCCCCCAGTGCGGAGGAGCCATGAAGAGAGTAGCCGATCTCATAGATGTGTGGTTTGATTCTGGCTCTATGCCTTTTGCGCAGTGGCATTATCCTTTTGAAAATAAAGAATTAATCGACAAGAAAAAAACTTTTCCCGCTGATTATATTTGTGAAGCAGCCGATCAAACAAGAGGTTGGTTTTATACCCTTTTGGCCATTTCTACCTTACTGGGCAAAGGGACTGCTTATAAAAATGTGGTTTCCGTGGGTTTTGTTTTAGACGATAAGGGAGAAAAAATGTCTAAAACTAAGGGGAATATAGTAGATCCTTGGAATTTGTTTCAAAATTATGGGGCAGATGCCGTTCGTTGGTATTTTTTTAGAGTGAACGCTCCCGATGAATCCAAGCTTTTCTCTGAGAAAGAGATGCTGCAATACTTTCGCAGATTTATTATGCCGCTGTGGAATGTCTATCTTTTTTATGAAATGTATAAACCTTCAAAACAGAGCAGACTGCTCAAGAAACCTTCACCCAAAGCCGTCTTTCGTCTTTTAGACCAATGGATTCTGGCTAGAATGGACGAAGCTTCTTTCAAAGTAAAAAGGTTCCTAGATATCTATAAAATCAATGAAGCAAGCAAAGAGCTGGAAAATTTTATTGATGACCTGTCTCGTTGGTACTTGCGTCGGTCAAGGACTATGTTCCAAAAGCCTGCTTCTCAAAAAGAGCTGCAAAATAGTACCGAAATTTTAGCCTATGTTTTAAGGGAGACTGCTAAAATTATAGCCCCATTTACCCCCTTTATAGCTGAAACATTATGGCAAAAACTGGATGGTCAAAGATTAAGCAAAAGTGTTCACCTTTGCGATTGGCCCAAAGCCCAAACGCTGAAAGCTAAAGATAAAAATCTTTTGGAGCAAATGGCCGCTATTCGTGATCTAGCCAGCCTTGGATTACAGATAAGGCAGACGTCTGGTATAAAGGTACGCCAGCCTTTAGGTGTTTTCGAGATAAATGCTGCTTCTAAAAAAATTATTAAGACCAAAGAACTATGGGAGATTCTTAAAGATGAATTGAACATAAAAGAAATAAAAATTGTCTCCAAATTTAATAGGGCAAGCGGTTTTAAAGAGAGTAGCCTTAATAAACTAAGTGGTAATCTAGATACCAATATCACTCCTGAACTTTATAAAGAGGGCTTAATAAAGGATTTGGTAAGAGGTCTGCAGGACTTAAGACAAAAAGCAGGACTAAGACCGGGGGATTTAATTAAATTGGGTTTGGTGACCAATAGCAAAGATCTTAAGAAAATTCTTAACGATAATGTGCCAGCCATTAAAGAAGCGGTTAAAGCCCAAGCCTTGGTTTTAGAACCGATTACTAAAGCCAATTTGACTCTGGATATAGAAGTAGGTGAGGCAATCGTCTCGGCATCTCTTAAAAAAATTTAAGATAAAAAGATTTAAGAAAAAACCCATGCTTAGCGCATGGGTTTTTAATTAAGATTCAACTATAATAGGCAAAACCATAGGACGTCTTTGAGTCTTTTTAAAGAGAAATATACCTAGCCCTTCCCTGATATTGTTACGAATATAATTGGCATTAACGCGGGGATCTTTGATATTGCCCAAACTAGTTTTAATAATTTGAACAGTTTTTTCTTTAGCCTCCTTAAGTAAATCTTGAGATTCTTTCATATAGACAAAACCTCGAGAAACAATTTCTGGTTCTGATATTAAAACACCATTTTTACCCAATACGGCAATGACCACAAAAATACCGTCCTGAGAAAGAGTATTTCTGTCACGAAGAACTACTTCACCAACATCACCAACTCCTAGGCCGTCAATCATAACGTAATTGGCTGGAACAAATTTTTCGGTGAGGGTCATACCGTTTTTGGTTAGCTCTACTACCTGACCATTAGAGGGAATAGCTATGTTTTCTTCTGGAATGCCAATGTCTAAAGCCAAATTAGCATTGGAACGACGCATAGAATAATGCCCGTGGATAGGCAAAACATATTTAGGGTGCGTTAAGCTCATCATCATTTTGAGATCTTCTTGCTGGGCGTGGCCGCTAGCGTGAATATCCAACATTTTGTAGTGGTAAACTTTGGCGCCCTGTTTTAAAAGAGTATCTTTGAGATTTTGGACTGCCAGTTCATTACCCGGGACAATAGAAGACGAGAAAATAACGGTATCGCCTTTTTCTATGTGCAGGAGCTTGTGCTCTCGATTAATTACTTTCATAAGAGTGGCATTATCCTCACCCTGAGCGCCGGTGCATAAAATAGTTACTTCTTGCGGTGGTAAATGTAGAGCTTCAGCCAAGGGAATAATGGTACCCCTTTTGGATTTAAGGTAACCCAATTTTTCGGAGACATCTACATTGAATTTCATGGAGTAGCCCTCTATAGCTACTTTTCTCCCTAATTTTTCAGAAATAATAAGAGCTTCTTGCAAACGGCTGATAAGCGAGGAGAAGGTGGCTAAGATAATCCTTCCTTTGGCGTTAGCAAAAAGAATCTCAAGATTGTCCATAATGACACTCTCAGACATAGAATAACCAGGAACTTCGGCATTAGTAGAATCAATAAGAAGCATATCTACTCCTCCGTCGGCCAAACGAACAATATGATTAAGGTCTGCGGGTTTATCACCAATAGGCTGAAGATCAAATTTAAAATCTCCAGTCAAAATTAAAGAACCAACCGGTGTTTTTACGAACAAACCAAAGGCGTCGGGAATATTGTGATTAACGTGGAATGGCTGTATGGTAAATGGTCCTAAATTGATATTCTCATTTCCATCGGGGTTAATCAAATGGATATCTAATTTTTTTAATTTAGGAAAGTCTTCTTGTCTTCTCAAAATAATAGCCCGAGTTAATGGTGCAGTATAAAGGGTGGGGTAACCCAACTTATCAATAAGGTAGGGGATGGCTCCAAGGTGATCGTAGTGGCCATGAGTAATGAATGCTCCCAATATCTTTTTATCGGGATTATTAGTTAAATATTCAATATTGGGGACAATAAAGTCTATCCCAGGCATAGTTTCATCGGGAAAGCGCAGACCAATGTCAACAATGATAATTTGATTCTGATACTCTAAAAGCAACATATTGCGTCCAACTTCCTCAAAACCGCCTAGAGCTATGATTTTTAACGTCTCGTTATTCCTAGGCGTTATGGAATTTGGATGCACAGAACTGGCCGAAGGGGAAGCCGGGGTCATAATTTTTACCTTAAACTCACCAGCTTTTACCTCTAGCCCTTTCCTTGGGTTTCTTTGTGGGTAGTGTTTGTAATTGGGTCCATGAGAACGAAAATTCCCGTGAAACTGATTCTTGGATGGTTCCATAATAATTTTCCGACCCCTAAGAAAGGGGCGAATTTTAAATTAATAAATTAAAGTAAATAAAATTAACATTGAAATACCTTGTCTAACAAATAGGTGCCGTCGGCCGGACTCGAACCGGCAAGGCCTGCGGCCACAGCGTTCTGAACGCTGCGCGTATACCAATTCCGCCACGACGGCGTGCCAGTCGCTATGTTTTAGCGGCTTAAACGGACACGCATATACCAATCCGAAACATTATTATAACGGTCTGCCAAATAATTACCTTTATTTAAGGTTTCTCCAAAAATATCAGGAGAAAGAGCATAGAATTGGAGGGGGTTTCCCAGGGTAAAGCAGGGGCTCTTTTCTAAGAGGATGTTTTGCAATTTAACAAGATTTTCTTGGCGCTTATCCTTATCATTAATTTGTTGGATTTCTTCTAAAAGAGCATCCACCGTTTTATCGCTAAAATTACTGAGATTAAGACTTCCGCTCGTATGCCAAAAATTGTAGGGATCAGACTCCTGACCATAGAATTCACCAAAAAGTAAGACCTCGTAATTCTTATTGGGAATAATGTCGTTTTCTAAATCATTCAGTGAAACTATTTGAATTTCAGTGGGAATGCCGATTTTATTCCAATCCGATTTGATTAAATTAGCGGCTGCTTTTAATTCGGGTAAATCGGCTACAGTCAGTTTTAGGGTGATGGGTTCGTATTTGTTTGGTTGTTTTTTCTGCTTTATAATTCTTTCCCAATTAGATGCATCGTTTAAGTGGAAAGTTTCTCCTAGAAGTTCATGGCTTTTGGTTGGGTTATATGTAAGGTCAGTGGTTGGAGAAGCGTTGTAGCCAAGGAAACCTTGGCTGATTAAGTTATTGGTTTGAAGAAGATTGCCGTCGAAAACTTTCTGGTTGATGGCTTCTTTATTTATCGCTAAGTTTAGGGCTAGACGAGTATCGGCACTGCTAAGAAGGGGATTATTGCTTTTTAGATTATAGAAAACAGCATAATAACGGGGAAGCTCAATACTTTTCAAATACTTCTGGCGATTTTTAAGACCCGATTTTAACTCATAAGGTACGTTAGCCAAAGAAGACACCTCTTTTTTTTGAAAAGCCGCACTAAGTTCATCATAGGTTTTGTAGAAACGATAAGTAATGGTGCTAATATTAGGTAACTTTTCGAAATAATGATCGTTTGCTTTTAAATCGTAACTAATAATATTTCCTAATTTGTCCTTAGTTAATCTAGAGAAAACATACGGTCCTGTGCCAACCGGTTGCAAGCTGTATTTAGTAAGAGGTAGGCTTTTAGCACTAATTTGTTCCCAAATATGAGCGGGAATAATTTTGACTGTTAAATTATCCTTAAAACCAACATAAGGTTTATTGAGATGAAATTCTATGACACTTGGATTGATTTTTTCAGCCACTACTCCCAACCAGTTGCTATACCACGGACTATGATAGTCTGGATCTTGAATAGCCTCAATAGTAAAAATGACATCATCGGCAGTAAAATCGGTACCATCTTGCCAAAGAATATTTTTTCCCAAGATAACAGTATAAGTTTTTCCGTCATCACTTAGTTCGTATTTTTGGGCAAGAGAAGGCTTTAATTCTCCCTGATTGTCATAGGCAAATAAACCATTATAAACCAATGATTCTAATTCCGCATCTGCCTCATTAGCTTGAGTCAGGATGGGGTTAAGAAGGTAGGGTTGCCCCACTGTACCTACCGTCATCTTTCCTCCGGGAGCGGGTAGCGTTTTAAGGTATTTCCTCGATAAACTTACTGTTAAAAATATTCCTGCAACCAAAGCGATTGAAACAAATACTATCAAAATTACCTTTTCCTTTAAAGAAAAAAGACGCCAATATTTTTTAAATCTATTATATATGTTAATAAGTTAAATTAAAGAATATTGAAACAACAGTTGAAATCCTGAACGAAGTGAGCCGGATGTCCTATATTTTTCAAAATCCA
>JAVHQB010000087.1:0-1570 GCA_036170905.1 Minisyncoccota bacterium
TGAAAAAAAATAAAGGTTTTACATTGATCGAACTCTTGGTCGTTATCGCTATCATTGGTATATTAGCTTCAGTTGTTTTGACTTCACTTTCAAGTGCAAGAAATAAAGCAAGTAAAGCAGCAGCTCTTGCTACATTACAGGGAGTTATGCCTGAGTTGATTACTTGTGCTGACGATGGAGGTTATGTCAACGTAAAGAGTGGTAATTCTCTTAATGTTGCAACAGGGGTCCCAATTGTTGGTCATATGATTTGTATTACTCCAGTTTCTGCTACCACAAATATTGCTGCTGCTAATCAGCCTGGTCACCCTTCTACAATAGTCTGGCCTGTCTTACCAGCTAACTGGTCTTATGTTGCCGGTACAAATGCTGCCACTGCGTTAAGTGCACTTACTTATACTTATAGAGTAACAGGACCTAGTGGTGCTACTGTAACATGTAGTATGGTTACAGGTGCTTGTACAAATAACTAATAATAGTTAAAATTAATATTAGTTAACAAAACAGAAAATAAATTATGAAAAAAAATGAAGGTTTTACATTGATAGAATTGTTGGTTGTTATTGCTATCATTGGTATATTAGCATCAGTTGTTTTGACCTCACTTTCAAGTGCAAGAGAGAAAGCAAATCGAACTGCTACATTGGCAAATATGAAAGGAATTATGGCTCCTCTTTCTGTATGTAAAGATGATGAAGGTTTTGGATATACAGAAGCGGTTCCAACGGCTGATATTACTTTTGTTTGTCAAAATGCTCTAACTGGAACTGGCAATGTAGTAAAAGCTGGACATGAAGGTATTTTATGGCCACCTTTATCTACTGGTTGGACTTATGATCTGCCAATAGGGCTACTCTCAGATGATACTTACCAATTTACTGCTTCTAAAATTGGGCAAACGAGTGTATTTTGTACTACTTCTACTGGTGCTTGTAATTAATAAAATATTGTTACAAAAAATTATTCATTTCACTCAAAATGGATTAAGAGAAAAGAGCGAAGCCTACGGCTTCGCTCTTTTCTTTCCCATATGGTTAACTGAACATTCCATTGACTTCAAAAATTGCTTTGCTATACTAATAATATGGTTAAATCATATACATATCGTATTATTATAGAGCCAGATGGAGACTCATATCACGGATATGTGCCCGCTCTTCGTGGTTGTCATACTTTTGGTAGATCTATTGCTGAAGTTCAGAGTTTAATTAAAGACGCAATGAGCGTTTATCTAGAAAGTCTAATAGAGGATAAATTACCAATACCAAACGATAATAGTCTAGAATCCTTTCAAACTATTTCTTTACCGCATCCTCTCTCGTATGCCTAAATTGCCAGTAATAAAAACTAAAGAACTCGTTGATATTCTTATTAAATTTGGATTTTTACAAGCAAAAGCTAAGGGTACTTCTCATAGAGTTTTTAAACATATTGATGGTAGAAGAACGACAGTCTCAATACATGGTAATAGTGAAGTTCCCAAGGGGACACTTTTAGGAATTTTAAGTGATATTAATATCTCAAAAGATGAATTTATAAAGCTTTTAAAATAATTGTATTATTTCAACAA
>JAVHQB010000088.1:0-7597 GCA_036170905.1 Minisyncoccota bacterium
TTATTACCTTAGGTGCTCCAGGAGATGAACTCACTATTCAGGGAATGGAAATTACGGGAACTAAGAAATTTATTCATCATTATAATTTTCCTCCTTATTGTTCTGGTGAAACTGGACCGATGAGGGGTCCTGGCAGAAGAGAAATTGGTCATGGTGCCTTGGCCGAAAAAGGTGTTTTCCCAATGATTCCTACGACAGAGAATTTCCCTTACACCATTCGCGCCGTTTCAGAAGTTTTATCTTCTAACGGTTCCACCTCTATGGCTGCTACTTGCGCTACCAGTTTGGCTCTTATGGCCGCCGGTGTTCCTATTAAAGAATTAGTTGGTGGTGTCGCTTGCGGAATGATGTCCGACTCTACTGGCAAATACAAATTGCTCACCGATATTCAGGGTCCCGAAGACCACCATGGTGATATGGACTTTAAAGTATCGGGTACAAGAAATGGCGTTAATGCCATTCAAATGGATGTAAAGGTAAATGGTGTCGGTGTGGACATTCTCAAAGAAGCCTTTGTTAATTCTCGGCGAGCGCGTTTAGAAGTATTAGAAAAAATGTATCAAGTGATTGCTGAGCCCAGAAAAGAATTATCTCCTTTGGCTCCCAGAATTTACACTCTTCATATTAACCCCGATTTAATTGGCGGTTTAATTGGTCCTGGCGGCAAAAATATAAATCAGATTATCAAGGAAACTGAAACAACTATTGATATAGAAGAAGACGGTACTGTTTTTGTAACCGCCATTGATAAAGAAGGTGCTGATAAAGCGATTCTCATGATCAACAATTCAACTAAAACTTATAGCGAGGGCGATATTGTTGAAGGTAAGGTCAGCCAAATAAAAGATTTTGGCGCTATAGTTGATCTAGATGCTAATCACGACGGTCTACTGCATATTTCTGAAATGGCTCCTTGGCACGTCAATAATGTAACCGACGTAGTTAAACTAGGAGATATTGTCAAGGTAAGAATAAAGAAGGTAGAGAATGGAAAACTCTCTCTGTCTATGAAAGAATTCAATACCACGCCAGAACCGGCAAATAATAGCAGTGCATCTTCCTCCTATGTGTCACGTCCTCACAGAGACTTCGGCGGAAGTGGTAATCGTCCACCAAGAAAAAATTACTAAAGTTGGTTTACAAAAAATACTCTATTATAATGATAGAGCGTTTTTTATTTTGACTTTTAATACTTATCAACTTATAATGTCAGTAGATATTAAGCTTTTAGGTTAATGTTAGGGTGAGCTGAGTATAGAATATGGAATATAGCAAATAAGAATTTTCAATTTACAAATGGTGTCTAGAATTATTCAGTTAAAATTTATTCATTAAAGAATTCATTTAAAATTTAAAATTTAGCCCTTAACATTTATTTAGACTTTACAAACTTTATAACTTGATCAACTTTTTTAATAAATATGGATAATAACACTTTGGGGTCGCAGCTTAATCCTAGTGATTCTTCTAGTCCTTCAAATAATCAAAATAATCAGTTCACTCCTCCACCTAATAATATTTTTATTCGCACCATGAATAGCGACATGGAGACTTTAAAAGATAACGGTGGGTCACTACCATCTTTTGGGTCCCCCAATGCCGCTGCTCCTCAAACACCTCCCCCTGAAAATACTCCGCCTAATTCAAATCCAAGTAACATTGCCCCTGAAGTGGTAGACAATCCTTTCGCAAATCAATCTACTACCCCACCACCTATTACTCCTTCTTTTAATAATCAAGTAGATGGTATGTTACCTAATGATGCGTCTGAAATACCTAAGAAGAAAAAGATTCCAGCCCTTTTGTTGGTACTATTCGGAGTGCTAATGCTGGGTGCAGGAGGTTTTGCTATTTATAAATTCGTGTGGCCTAAATTTGTTAGACCCAAAACTCCGATAGCTCCTGTAAGTAATTTCAAATGTGGTTGCGACATTAGTAATCAACCTACCTGCACGGCTACAGGAACGGGGGCAAGCTGCTCCAATGCAGGTAATTGTCAATGTGAACAAACGTCCACTACTACTACCACTACTCTACCGCTTACACCCTTTATAGAAATTCCAAGTAGCGCAAACAATCCCTTAGCCATTGCTCCTATTTCTCTAGATTTTACTAATAAGAGTCTGGCCGCCACTATACTCACTATGATTAAAACTGAAGTGAACAAGGCCACTCCAGTAAATACTTTGAAACCTATTCGCATAGATTATAAAGGGCAGTATCTGAGCTCTAAAGAAATGCTGGCCGTAATTTTTAAGAGCTTACCCTCAGGATTAACTAACTACGTCACGGATAGGTATAGTGTCTATGCTTACTATGGCAACTTGGGACCTAGTTTGGGTTTTATAATAGAAACAAATTCTCCTGACTCTATAAAAACAGCTATGACTGCCTGGGAAAAGAAAGGAATGCTTGATAGCTCTATTAATTTATTCTTAAAACCGGTAGTGAAACCTTCTACTATAGTCTTTAAAGATAGGCTTCTCGCTATAGGGGGTACAGCACGCTACATTGCTTACAAAACCAAAGATACCGAATTGAATTATATTCTCTATAATAACTATCTTATTATTACCAGTGGTAAAGATAACCTAGAGGCAGTGATAAGCAACTTAGCTGGCCACTAAAATAGCGATTAAAACCCCCTTTGAAGGGGGTTTTAATTTGGTTGCTATTTTGAGTTTTTTCTACTATAGTAGTCGTAACTTAAGATAAATAAAACTTAAAGAAATGGACAAAATAGAAATGTCCAAGATTAAGAACAGCCAAAAATGGACTAATTTTCTCAAACAAACTAGCCAGATTTTGTTTCTAATTTTGGTAGTAGTTTTTATAATTAACAGCCTTACCTCTAAGAGCAAAAAGAATATACTTACTCTTTCCGAATTGGCTCAAAAAATTAATAACAATGAAATAGTTAAGTTAGACACAACTTCAACTGATATTTTAGCTACAGAAAAGGATGGTAAAACAATATTTTTTGTTTCTAAGGAGCCTGGGGTTTCTGTGATAGAAACTCTTAAGGGTTTTGGTGTAGCTGATACTACCTTACAAACAATTGATATTAATGTTAATAATTCCAATCTGTGGGGAATAGCCTCTACTCTTCTCCAGATTATTTTACCGGTAGCCTTAGTTCTTTTCTTATTCAGGAGTTTAACTCGCCAGACGGAAAAAGGGGCAATTCAAGCTTTCTCATTTGGTAAGGCTAACATAAGATTTTTCACTCCCGATAAGGATAGTATCACCTTCAAAGATGTGGCTGGAGTAAAAGAAGCTAAAGAAGAATTGGCGGAAGTGGTTGAGTTTCTTAAAAATCCTAAAAAATTTCAAGACCTGGGCGCCAAAATTCCCCGGGGAGTTTTAATGGTTGGAGCTCCTGGATCTGGTAAAACACTTCTAGCTCGGGCAGTGGCGGGCGAGGCGCAAGCACCATTTTTTCACGTATCAGCTTCTGAATTCGTAGAAATGTTTGTCGGTGTAGGTGCCTCTCGAGTGAGAGATCTTTTTGCTTTGGCTAAAAAAATGTCCCCTTCTATTATTTTTATAGATGAAATTGATGCTGTGGGACGAGAAAGAGGTTCTGGCTTAGGCGGTGGACATGATGAAAGAGAGCAAACTCTTAATCAAATCCTAGTAGAGATGGATGGCTTTGACAGATCTACCAATGTCATTGTAATCGCAGCTACTAATAGGCCAGATGTTCTCGATCAAGCTCTCTTGCGCCCTGGAAGGTTTGATAGAAGGGTTGTGCTCGACCTACCCAGCATAAATGATCGAGAGGAAATTCTCAAGCTTCATGCTAAGAATAAAACCTTAGATAAAGGTGTAAACTTAAGACAGGTTGCTGAAAGAACTCCGGGTTTTTCTGGAGCCGAATTAGCAAATTTAATGAATGAAGCTGCTATTTTGGCTGCTAAAAGAAATCAGAAATCTCTAGCCAATACAGATATTTTGGAATCTATTGAGAAGGTAATCCTTGGTCCAGAAAGAAGAAGCGCTGTCTTTACCGAAGAAGAAAAGAAGATTACGGCTTATCATGAAGCTGGACATGCACTGGTCACCGCTTTTTATCCTCAATTTGATACGGTTCGAAAAATATCTATTATCAGTCGTGGTCAAGCAGCTGGTTATACTTTGAAGATGCCTAATGAAGAAAAACATTTTAAAACTAAATCAGAATTTAAAGCTGAATTAATAACCCTTCTTGGTGGCTATACAGCCGAAGAAATTATTTTTAAAGAGGTCTCTACGGGCGCTTCTAATGATTTGGAGATAGCTTCTGCTCTCGCCCGAAATTTAGTGACTCGTTATGGTATGAGTGACAAATTGGGTCCTCTCTCGCTGGGAAAACCAGAAACTATGTTATTCTTGGGTAGAGATCTTACAACAGAGAGATCTTATTCTGAAGCAACTGCTCAAATTATAGATAGTGAAACTAAAAAATTAATGGACGAAGCTCATGTTCAGGCCGGTAAATTACTTAAGGAAAATCTGGGTACTTTAGAAATATTGGCCACAGAATTAATAAAGAAAGAAACTCTAGAGAAAGAGGAGTTCGAAGAAATAGTAAAAAACATCTTGCCAAAAAGGGCTTAAAATAGTAAGATACTTCGCAGTTTAAAGTGCGTGGGCGTGTAGTCCGTTAACTAACGGATTAGAGCACTGCTCTTAAAGCGAAAACCCATTACTGTGAGTTTTCGGTATATGAGCAATAAATAATAATGTTGGCTAGGTGGGCGTGTAGCTCAGTTGGTTAGAGCATCGCTCTTATAAAGCGAGGGTCATAGGTCCGAGTCCTATCACGCCCACTAAGTACATAAAAGGTAAATTGCTTCTATAAAGACGAGGTTCCTGGTCCGATTCCAGGTACGCCCACTGTTTGCTTTAAAAAATAGTTTAGTTTATACTGCAAAAAGTTTTTGAATATATTTAAATACGGGTGGTTAGCTCAGCTGGTTAGAGCGTCGCATTGACATTGCGAAGGTCAGAGGTCCGAGTCCTCTATCGCCCACACTCAAAAATGGCTTAAATAGTCATTTTTTGTTTAAATGAACATATGGAGAAGGAAATAAAAGTAGAAGGAGAAAACATGAACAAGCGCCTGGATGTTTATTTAACCAAGGCTCTGGGTGATTTTAGCCGTAATCAAATTATAGGCGCTATAGAAAGTGGAGCCATAACTGTTAATGGCAAAACTAATAAACCAAAATACCTTGTGAGAAACAACGATATTATAAAAATTACTGGCCTAGAAAATAAAACAGAGATAATAAATCTCGAAGCAGTGAAAGGATCTTTGAAAATAATTTATGAGGATCAAAACTTAATAGCCATAGATAAACCGGCTGGTCTAAGTATTCATCCATCAGAACAAAATAAAGAAGAAGTTACTCTAGTAAACTATCTTCTAGCCTACTGGCCAGCCATTAAAAGTGTGGGAGAAGATCCTTTACGTCCAGGCATAGTACACCGATTGGACAAGGAAACTTCGGGAATTATGGTAGTCGCCAAGAATCAAGAAACTTTTCTAAAATTAAAAAATGTCTTCAAAAATCATCTTTTAGAAAAAGTATATTTGGCTCTCGTTGTGGGTATTATAAAAGAAAAAAACGGCTGCATTCATTATCCCCTTACCCGTTCCAAAACCTTCGGTAAATTCAGACGAGCTAAACAGGAGGAAATAGCCGAAGGTCTAAAAAGTCGAGAGGCTCATACTCAATATCATGTCATTCATGAATACAAAAATGGCTACAGTCTAATAGAAGTCACTCCATTAACGGGGCGAACACACCAAATAAGGGTACATTTTTCTACTATTGGTCGGCCCATTGTTGGGGACAGAATTTACGGCTCTTCCCTAGATACACTCAATTTAGACAGGCAATTTCTTCATGCTTCCCATCTAAGCTTTACCCTGGGACATATTCATTACTCATTTTTTACTCCCCTCTCCCAGGATTTGATAGAGGTCCTCCAAAAAATAAGCCATTAGAACTATTGGCAAAAGTCATTGTTTATGCTAAGATAGAGCGTTTTTGAATAACTTGATATATTAATTAGATTTTATGACAAAAAAAATTTCTATTGAGGATGTTAAAAAGAAGTTTGACTCTTCCAAATGGCCAGAAATCAGAACCGGAATGATGGTACGAATTACCCAACGCATTAAAGAGGGGAAAAAGGACCGCTTACAAAGAGTAGAGGGTCTTGTTATAGCTACTAAACATGGTCGCGAACCAGGTGCCTCTATTACTATTAGAAGAGTGGTCGAGGGCGTAGGCATAGAATGGATTATTCCTCTTATGACTGCCAATGTTGAAAAAATTGAAATTCTTCAGAAATCTCGAGTGCGAAGAGCTAAATTGTACTACATTAGAGAAAGGTCTCAGAAACAAATCAGGGCTGCTCTTAAAAATACTTTAAACGTACCCCAAGGAGACACTACTCCAAAAAAGGAAACCAAAGAAGAAACAAAAGAAGAAGCTAAAACAGAATAAAAAGAGCCCCATAAGGGGCTTTTTAAGTTGAATTAAAGATGTTAGTATGTTAATAATATATGATAAGTTTTGCCCAGGTGGCGGAATTGGTATACGCGTACGTTTGAGGTGCGTATGTCGTAAGACTTGAGGGTTCGAGTCCCTCCCTGGGCACCCTCGTTTAATATTTGACCATTATATCTATAATATATGAACAAGAAAATTACAAAAGCTTTGGCTTTAGCAGTTATTATCTTACCGCTAGCCACTCTGTCGGCTCAGGCTATTTGTCCTATTTGCACTATAGCTATTGCCGCGGGGTTAGGACTGTCTCGTTGGTTGGGGATAGATGATTTAATCACTGGCACCTGGCTAGGCGCTCTAATTTTGGCCGGGCTTCTTTGGTACAATAATACCCTCGTCCGTAAAAACAAAACTGCTAATCAAATCCTTATAAGAGACGTTATCGCATTAGCTTTAACAGGAGTCTTTGGAATCTGGCCGCTTTACTATTTTAAAATTATCGGCGATCCCTTAAGAAAGATTTGGGGAGTAGATAAATTGTTGTTAGGTATTGTCTCGGGGTTAATAGTTTTTGGATTGGCGCTTTTGATAGATAAGCTTCTAAGAATTAAAAAGTCTGGCAAAGTTCTTTTCCCCTATCAGAAAGTAATTATTCCCATAACCCTTCTTTTGATTACCAGTTATCTTTTGTATTGTTCTCCTCTGTGCAAGCTTCAAATTGCTCGTTAATTTTAATTAATTTGTTGTAGATGCTTAATTTATTATTCTAAATATGGACGAGGAATTAAAAATAAAAGAATTGGTCAGAAAAATCTCCGAAGTGCAAAATAGTCACAAGTTTGATTTGTCCTCTGACGAGGATCTAAGCATTGCTGTAATGAATTTAATTAGTATAGAAGAACATCTTTTTTTTACTTCGCAAAAGACTGAAAATCCTAAATACTTGGACCTTTTAAACCAAATACGTGAAGTGCGCAAGGAATTACTACAAAAAATAGTAAAGAATCCTGAGGGAGAAATTTGGTGTATCTCTAAACATCTTTTAGCTGGCACTATGCGCTTAGAAGAGGTGGGCACCAAAGCCCTGGGTAAAG
>JAVHQB010000089.1:0-7442 GCA_036170905.1 Minisyncoccota bacterium
TGGAAAGCGTATATAGTCGCAAGACTATCGAGGGTTCGACTCCCTCCTTCTCCGCAGATCGGTATAAGCAGATAAATAATGAGGGCTTTGGAGCATAGGAGAAATCTTTTCAGGAAGTTCGAAAATACTTTTAGGTAATTTAACTAAATCTTCAAGTTTAGAACTATTTGTGGCTACAACAGCTTTTGCCAATATTTGAAATGCTCTTGAATAGGTGAAAGTAACCTTTCCTTGATTAAGAGTTATTGAAGAATAAATAAGATTCATTAACATCCTCTTTTTATCAGGAAATAACTTCTCATATTTATCTTTTGCTCGTTGTGAAATCTCAAAGAATTGAATACCCAATTTAATATACTTTTCCTCATATTTCCTCTGTTTATTTATAGCATTTTGTAACTTTTCTTCTTCTGCCTTGTATTTTGTTCTCTTTGTATTATATTCATCCTTATCTACTTCATGGGAAGTTCTCATGTCAACCAACTCACTCAATTGCTTTGCTTTTTGATCTTTTTGGAGTATAAGAGTTGCTAATACTTTTCTGTGGTATTGAATTTGGAACTCATGACTTTCAAGTATAGCCTTATAAATCCATCCTCGGATTCTCTTATTCTTTATTTGTAATAATTTAAGTGCCAATTTCAATTGATCTTCTACTTGATATTCTTTCACCCAAACAGTTTGCTTACAATCGTGATAATGATGACAATGACCATATAATATACCCTTATGTTTTTCCCATGTAATCGTACCGTGGCATTCTTCACAATGAATGAGCCCTTTAAAAAGATAAGAATGTTTACTTTGCTTCGGAGTACACCTGTTTGTTAATAGATTTTGAATCTTATCGTAAGTATCTTTATCAATGAGGGGTTTTTGTTTACCTTGAGAAATCTGGCCTTTCCATTCAATCTTTCCATAGTAATAGGGGTTAGTAAGATAACCATGTACTCTGGAAGCAAGTATTCGACATCCTTTTTTACTCCTTAAACCATCTTCAAACATGAATTGAGATAATCTCTCCACTGAATAGTTCCCAGAAGCATACAAATTCAGCATTCTAGTGACCACATCAGCATACTTATCATCTTTAACGTGGATTATCTTTCCCTCAAATTCAACAGCCTTGTATCCAAGAGGAGGGCTTCCAGGAGTCCAACCTCTTTCAATCTTTTCTTTTTGTCCTTTCTTTACTTCTTCCGAAAGGTTGTCAACCATATTTTTAGCAATTACAACCTTCAAATCCATATTGAGCTTTTCCTGAGATTTTGAATTTTTATGAAGTATCAGACTATCTTTAACCAGATGCAATTGTCTTTCTTCATCTTCCTCAAACCAATAATAGATACCCATTAAATCCCTTAAATTACGAGTAAATCTATCAGCTTTTTCACAAACAATTATTTTTATATCTTGTTTTTTAACATACGCCATCATCTCATCAAATATCTTTCTTAATTTCTTTTGAGAAGCACTTTCCGCAAAAGAAAAGACTTTAGTTTTTATCAAACCTTTCCTATCTCCATATTCAGAGAGTAGACGCTCTTGAGAGGAAAGGGAATATCCCTCTTGTTCTTGTTCTTTTGAAGATACTCTACAGAGATAAACAGATTTCATATTTTGGACTATTATAACAACTAAATTAAATAAGTAAATAATTCCCAACTTATAGGCTTTAGCCAGTGTTACATATAATGGCTAAAGCCGCTACAACGGAACAAGCAATTCTAACTGTACTTCTGGGAGCTTATTCATCTCTTTTATAATCCTCTCTGCTGTCGCTGCTTCCGCAGCGGCATCAGGAGGCGGATTGATAACCATATCGCTTGGAATTGGAAACTTAAAAGGTGCAACATCAAGCATTGTTGGAATGTGAATATTAGCAGCTTCTATGTCCTTCTTATTAGCTGAAATATAACTACTTTCGGCGTATTTTTTAATCAAGTTTTTCACAGGGAGGGTTGACAGGATATACATGTAGTACCAGCAGAATAAACGTATCGCCTTATTTGCTTTATAGTGGGCTATCAGGGCCTGTAAGATGAAATCAAGCTTCACGATTTTTTTGTCGATATTGGCACTAAAGTTAGCAAAAGTTTTCCGCATCATATTTACCAACACAGATTCATCAAGAAATCTCTCATATCGTATTGATCTTTTTTCGTTGAAGTAATCTAAAAGCGCTTTCCTGCGATATGTTACTTCAAAGCGTAATGAATTTGAAGCAAGTTCAAGGGTTGTTTTTGCCAAATCTGAATATCCACCCTTCACAAGTTCTACAAATCCATGTTTTTTAAATTCTGGTTCCTTCATATAAAATTTGATTTTTGTTTGCCCCTTAACGAAATCAACTGATTCATTTGGATGAACTGTTTTAATTTTTCTCAAATACTCCAATGATTGGACATATTCTAAAACCTCAAATGCTTCGGCAGGAGTTAAAAACTTCCATGTATAACAAACATCAAGTCTTTGAATCTCCCAAATTGAATAATCGGGAAAGCTTCCAAACTTCTTAAAGAGGGTCTGGTATAAGATTTCAAGGATTGGTTCAAGTTGATTAGCATATAACAGATGAACATTTTCTCCATACCATAATTTTGGAAGACTCCCTTCAAGATAGAGAATGCTTGGAAATTCGGCAAAAATCATAATGGTCACCCCTGCATTAAATGGGGGAACTGAAACCTTGCCGACAAGTCGTCTTTTCATTTCTCCTTTTTTATCAACATAGTCGGAGGCTAAACACTTTGGTTTAATACTATCGTACTGCCCGCCTGAAATTCTGATTTTAAATCTCATTGTGTCTATCACTTTTCTGACCCCTCCTTATCCTCATCAAGTAAAAGTGAATAGCAATCAACCAGTGTATGAGCTAATTCAGAAGCATCTTTTACATCAAGTTCAAGCTTAAACTCCTCCTTCATTATTTCCTGAAGTTCTCTTACAAGTTCATCACTCAACCCCACAGAGGAACCAGCCCTTGAAAAGGCTTGATTTTTATCTTGAAGTTCTATCGAAAATGTAGACACAAAAGTTCACTTTAAATGAACTTTCGCGAGGTTTAGGCGTCTATTTTTGTGAAAATATTACCTAAATGGATTATGAGGGCGCTGATCTAACTAACGTGCGCGCCTATAGGGAGTGAGTCTTTGCAACGATCAGAACGGAGTTAAGGTATCCGTCACTAAATAAAAAATAAAAGTGCTTCTAAATCTCACAAAAGTGGGATTTATAATAACCCAATTCTAATACTAATTATTGAGAAGTCAATAGATAGATTGTTGTGATAAGAAATATTAAGGAGTATAATCATAATGACATGAAGATCAGTGAAATATTTGGTTTAAATAAAAGCCAATATGAATTGGACTTTGTTGATATTGATATAGAAACAGATCACCCATTGTTTTTAGACCCCTTCTTTATATCCACAAGGGTTGATCCTTGGTCGGTTAATGCCGATAGGACAATAAAATCATTCTTTCAGTTCGTAATTGATTTAATAAAAAGTGGGAACATATCTGGTGCAAGAAGTATTTTTACCCATTTAAATGAACCAAATGAAACTTGTTTGGGAATATCCAGAGACAAACCAAGAGGAAATGGAATGGGAGACGATAATGCAACTCAAATATTTAACAGTATTTTATCAAGTAAAGCTGTAGAAACGGGATTAGTTGAAGACCTACAGGACTCTGCAATATTTATTGAAGGAATTGGGAGGGATAAAGTTTCAGATGCTACAACAAACATTATAAGACGAAACCTAATTGAATATACAAAAAATCAATGTGACTTATGGGGTATTCCTTTAACAAAAAATGCGCCATCACTTTTCTTTTGGGATCAGAACTTAAAACGTTGGAGTCAGGCACATGTTGAAAGACTGATAATAAAGAATAGACTGTTTCTTCTTGTCCCGAAGATATCGGTTACCTTTTATAAAGATTACGTAGATCAACAGTATTACCAACATTATCTGTTAAATTTTTTACAAGATGAGCATCTTGCCAATAATAGCGCTTTGGTGCAATATAGAAAAGCAAAGAAAAATACACCGCCAGAACCGTATGTGACAAAAAAAGATATTATGGAGAAAGACACTCCCTTTTCAAAAGAATTATTAAGAGACTTTACAAAAAGACATCCTGACGTTTTTAAAGACTTTAAATCTAATAAGTCCAAACAAGTAATTCCTATTAATAATGCAAATTTGACAGAGGTATCACTCAAAGAAATTATTGAACATCTAACAGAAACATTAGAAAATATAAGAACAGGGGGAGAAGATGCACAAAAATATCATAAATTAATGACAGGAATCTTGGAACTGATTTTTTATCCAAACCTTGTGAATCCAATCAAGGAAAGAGAAATAAACGAAGGAAGAAAGAGGATAGACATAGTATTTGATAACTCAGCAAAAAAAGGCTTTTTTAACGAACTCCACACGACAAAAGAAATTACCTCACTGTATATAATGATTGAATGTAAAAATTATGAAGATGATCCAAATAATCCAGAGTTAGACCAACTATCTGGAAGACTTTCAGTTAATAGAGGAAAATTTGGATTGTTGACATGTCGCACCATCAATAATAAAGATGTAATAAAAAAAAGATGCATTGATTACTGGAAAGATAAAAAAGAACTCTTAATCACTTTGGATGACAATGAAATAATAAGTATGTTAAAGGCATTGTTAACTCCTGGCCAAGACCCAGAAGCATTACTTTACGATAAACAAAGAGAAATAATTCTCTCATGACTATAATAGATATGGATATTAAATCTGCAAGAAAAATTCTTGGGGAAACCGCAGAAAAAATGACAGATGAGGAAATTCAAGAAACAATCAACACAGGAAATCTTCTTTCTGATATTTGTATCGATTTGTATTTAAAAATGTCTCCAAGTGAAAGAAAAAAATATGAAAATCCATAAAAGCATTAAAAAGACACTTGGACTTCCAATGAAAATTCCTGACGCAGAGATTATTTTGCAGTGGAAAAAAAGAACTTCAGAGCTTTGTAAACCATGTTGGGAATTAAAATATTGCCCATATGGGCCAGTCGTAGAAGAATTTCCTATCCTCCCGCTTACAAAAAATGAGGAAATTAATCATAATAACTATCTCAAAGAATGTATTAAAACGGGATTACTTGGCACAGGGAAAAAAATTGACCCAAAAAGAAAAAAATGGTTCATTGAACAAATAAATAGTTTTAATGTAAAAGATTATCCTGACGCTATTCCGAAAGAATTTTTAGAAACAGCTTGTAGAGTTTTTGGGCATATTTGTCCCGTTTTTTTTGTAGCAGAACCGATGACTGAAACTAAAGAAAGACGAAAACATAGTCGCTTAATACCAAGGGATGTAATGTTAAAAGTAGTTCGTAGGGATGGCCAAATTTGTCAAAAGTGTAATGAACCTGTCTCTGATAATGAAGTTGAATTTGATCACATAATTCCCTATTCAAAAGGAGGCCAAACAATAACAGAGAATTTAAGATTAATTCACAAAGACTGTAATAGGAGAAAAAGTAGCTCTTTAGAAGAGGTTTTACATCCTAATCCGATAGAGCATTTATTTGAGTTGAAAGCAAAAGGAAATAAGTGAATTACTCATTTCAGACCAGTGTGCCTTGCATTTAAGTATTGGAGAACAGTTCTTTATACTTTTGTTCAAACTTATCAAATAATAGTTTATCCATATCACTCATCTTAAACTCCCAAATATCTTTGCCTTGAGTGTCAAAGAAATAGGTGGCAATTGTTTGATTTGTCATTGAATCTATAATAGATCTAACGTATGCAGTTTTACTTGTATAAACTACATTGTAATAAATACAGGTTTTAAGTTTCTTTGAGTATTTATATTCTGGCGTACCAACAGTATAAATATTCTCCTTAAGTTCCTTTTGGTGAAGACTTTCTCCTATTTGTCTACATTTTTCAATTTGATTTTGTTCTTCCTTTAAATTTTGAGTAATGGTTCTCTCTTTTTCTTTTTGAGGCAGATAAAAAACAACATAATAGAAAATTGATGCAGAAAATAGTAACAAGGCAAAAGAAATTAATAGCTTAGTTATCTTATTCATACTATAATATCCTTGATTATAACATTTGGTGAGATTTCATACCAATTTACCGTTCTAAAATCAGACCAGCACGCCCGCAAAGTTCTTAAAAATATCACTTTTAGAATTTTCACTACATCTATTTAAAGGCGATATATTATTGATTATTTGCTCCATAGATTCATGTATATTTAACATATGCATAAAAAAATATGTATTAAGAGAAATATTTTATTTTTTGGTGGTTTTGTTGGAGTCATTTTTATCATTACCATCTTCCTAGTAAAACCTATAGGTCAGATTAAAACATCGTATAAATCAAAGGCTGCGGAGCCAAAATCAAATAGCAACATAGTTGGTGGGACCGAAATTACAGACCCATACAAATGGCCGTTTATGGTGAGAATAACAGTCCCAGTTCCATTACTTCTTGACACTACTTTCTGTGATGGTTCACTTATTACCCCCCAGTGGGTCCTCACTGCTGGCCATTGCGTAACCGACTTGTTTGATAAGGTAGTTCCTGAAAAAGGCATACGAGTGCTTAATGGTTCAAATGATTTAAGTATTGGAATGAAAAAATTTAGCGTAACCAAAATATTTCGTCATCCAAATTTCATTAAGTTAAGTAACCATTATCTGAATGATATTGCCCTAATATATTTAAGTGAACCACTTCTCGGTGTTGGTACTCTTTCATTAAATAGTAAAAGTAGCATAGAACTTGATGGTAAAATGAGTGTCATTATTGGATGGGGAACAACAAACTATAAAAAATTTCCTTTTCTGCTAAATCAAGCAGTAATTCCAATCCTCTCTAACCGTCGGGTGAATAAAAAAGATTGGGAAAATGGAGCTGTGACTGATTCAGAAATTGCTGCTGGATACCCAAAGGGGCGAGTGAGTGCATGTGAAGGCGACTCGGGAGGACCACTTATGGTGTGGAATGATTCTAAATGGGTGCAGGTTGGTGTTGTTTCCTGGTCAAACGGTAATTGCGGCGAGGCAAAACATCCAGTGATAAACACTCGTATTTCCTATTCCGACTCAGTGCAAAGTTCAACAATCGATTATAAACAATGGATCAAAGATGTAATTAGATTGCAAACAGGGGAGACATATTCTGGTGAGGGGACTTTCAACGGTAAAGATTTAACTCAAGATGAAAAGAAGGATTTTATTCAACGTATTTGGCTTAACTGTGAAATGCAACATGATGATGGTCAACCTTGTTGAAAATATTAGACATAACTTTCCAACGAATCAACTAGTTCAGAATAATTAACCCACTCAATTGTCCTAAAATCATACCTGACTTTCCCACTTTCCCTATTTTCACCATTTCTTAGCCTCAAAAAC
>JAVHQB010000090.1:0-1471 GCA_036170905.1 Minisyncoccota bacterium
TCTTTTATTATCGTGACAACGATAAAATATATCGCTGATAAATATTGGGCATTTGAAAAAGCGAGTATGGAACAGAGGGGGTTGGAATTTGGCAAATTTTTTACAATTACGTTAATAAGCGGAGGAATTCAGGTTGGTGTGGCTTCTTTTATATTTGCCATTATTCCGTCTTTTTTTGGAATGACCGAGTTAGTCACCGGAAATATTGGTAAAATCGGAGGCATTATCGTTGCTTCTATCTGGAATTTCCTCGGATATAAGTTTATCGTCTTCAAAAAGTAACGCGATACTAATATACTAATGCATACTAATGATACGAATAAAAAGAAGAAGCTTATTTATCCAGAATTATCCTATATTATTACTGGAATATGTTTTGATGTTCACAATCAATTAGGAAGGTATGCGAGAGAGAAACAGTATGGAAACCTGTTGGAAGAAAAACTAAAAGAAATAAAAATACCTTATAAAAGGGAATTTAGGATAGAGAAAACGGGTAACACGATTGATTTTCTTATAGATAATAAAATGATTTTAGAATTAAAGACCAAACCTCTGATTTTAAAGGAAGATTATTATCAAACCCAAAGATATCTACAAGCATCGGACATAAAACTTGCTTTATTGGTTAATTTTAGAAATCGATATTTAAAACCAATTAGAGTATTAAAAATAGAAACAGACGCCAGAAAGAAATTTATATAAAAATTAGTATAATTAGTATCAATTCGTATATTAGTATCGATTTTATGTCACTAGTCTTATATCGAAAATATCGTCCCCAGAAATTTTCGGAATTTATTGGCCAGGAACACATTGTTAAAACTTTGACCAATGCCATTTCCGGTGAAATGATTTCTCATGCCTATTTGTTTGCCGGACCACGAGGGTCTGGAAAAACTACCATTGCCCGACTTTTAGCTAAAGCAGTAAATTGTCAAAATCGAAAAAAAGGCGAATTTGAACCTTGTAACAAATGCTCTTCTTGTTTGGAGATTATGGAAGGAAGGTCGATGGATTTAATGGAGATTGATGCTGCTTCCCATCGGGGAATTGATGATGCAAGAGAATTGATAGATGGAATTCGATTTATGCCCACCAAGTCAAAATACAAAGTATTTATTATAGACGAAAGCCACCAATTAACCCGTGAAGCGGCCAATGCCCTTTTAAAAACATTAGAAGAACCACCTAACCACGCTATTTTTATTCTGGCTACAACCGAAATTCACAAAATGATTCCAACAATCATTTCCCGATGCCAAAGATTCGATTTCCGAAGATTAACCTTGCCCGAAATTATGAAAAAATTGGAGCGAATCGCTGAAAAAGAGAAAGTTAAGGTCGATGAACTTCGTTCATCTCAACACGTCGCTAACGCTCGTGTAATAGAAAAGGCGGCTTTAGAGTTAATAGCCCTCAATTCCGAAGGTTCATTTAGGGATGCCGAAAGTTTATTAGATCAAGTTTT
>JAVHQB010000091.1:0-7150 GCA_036170905.1 Minisyncoccota bacterium
TTGATAATTATATCGCTAACAATGAGTTACGCAATAATTCTTTTCTCGGCTTATAGACGTAAAAAGAAGGGAAATCTAACGCAAATTATTTAAAATGGCCTTATAGAGAAAGGATAATTATGTCTTAACTTAAGTAATTACGGTTGGTTATCAAGAGCGTCTTGGCATTGTTTGGCATAAATGATAAAATTTTCCAATACTGGGCTTGGCTTTCTGAAATAGCACCACCGTAGCTCTCAGAATCATTATACCTGCAACTTCCATCTTTAAATGTTGCTATCCCACCCCAAAGCTTCTTTTCTCTCTTTTTATTTTGTTCTTTGATATATCGCGCCAATGCCTCTGCTCTTTCTTTTGCCAATTCTGCCGTAAATCCACTCTTAGTATCAAATAATCCAATCCTGCCATCCTTCATCATTACGATAAAATCAATATAAAAAGCTCTCTCAAAACCATCTTTATCTTTATAAGGAACAGCAAAATACTTGATTTCCCCTTGGCCATTTCTAAACCACCATTTAACCTTATCAGAATTCTCAATTAATTCTATAAAACTTTGTTCTGGTTCGCTTAATTGCGCCGCGTAGAACGGCTTCATAATCGACTTGTCTTTCTCTATCTTCTTATACTTACTATTGTAACTAATCAATGGCGGTGCTTCCCACTTTTCTACTTCCTGCACTTCCCGTGTTTCACTCAGTTTCTCAATTACATCCGTTTTAAATCTCTCTTTCGCCAGATTTATAACATTAATAAAAGTCTGGTAGTTTTCTTTGCCTAAAACAATCACTTGGGCTCTTGGATCATACTTATCAATTTTATATTTTTGCTTAATGAATAAGTAAATTGCCGTCTTCATTCTGTCGCTTGAATCTATCGGAGCATAAGGAGAGCAGGCCTGCGCTATAAACCTATCAAACCTATCTGATAACTCCTTCTCGTTTAATTCAATATCTATTGTTCCTTTATGCTCTATTTCACCAGCCTTATCGACATCTACAATTCTTCCATCAGACATAATTGGATTAATGACATGCGAAGGCTTTACATCAATTTTATCGTCTAACCCATATTCTTCAGCTACTTCAAAGAATATATTGACAAATCTCCCCGAAAGCCTTGTTCTCTCTCTTTGTCGCTTTAGGTAAACTGAGGGAATGGATACGTCGTTATATAACTTGTTATCTCTCTTGGCTTCATATATCGTAATATAATCCTTTGCATAATCCTCTGTAATTTCTATACTCGACAGGTTAGTGAAGACAAATCCTTTATTTAATTCTGGTTCATTATAATATTTCAATTCAGGCATCCGCATTATCCTGCCTATTGTCTGAATAGTAAAAGTAAAACTCTTTGATTCTCTGAAAATTACCAGTATAGAAGCTCTTGGACAATCCCAACCTAATGCTATTGCTTGTTTAAATATCAACACTTCAACTTTGTTATCATCTTTTTCTATATTGGCGAGAGCATCTGAATGTTGCTCAGAAAGCCAAATGGCTAATCTTTCATTCTTTTCTGTAATATCAAACTTTTCTTCTAAAATATTAATAACGCTTCTTTTCTTATCATCCATTCCTTCTCTTTTATCAGGAAGCTGGATAAGAACGAGAGGATTAATATTTGCGTTTTCCTCTTTTAATTTCAACTGCAGCCATTTTCGTTTTAATAAAGCAGATTCTATAACCAATTCATCTGCGCTCTTATCTCCAATTTTTTTCTTGCTAAATTCCGGATTAACGGAGATTTCCGATTTAATCATCTCTTCGGCCTTGACACTTGACAAAAGAATCCTCTCAATCTCAAAAACATTCTCTGTTAGATGAGGGGTTGCAGAAACTTCTAACGTAACCTTTGGAGAAATCACATCTATCAGCTCTCTTGATTTCTCTGATTTGGCCGTATGATGGCTCTCGTCTATAATTAATATAATGTCTCTGCCTTCTTCTTTGGTATTCCTGATTATGCTGTTTAAATTATTGTCTTGCTCATTCTCCCTCACCATAATGTTGATATCTTTTTTGTTTATACTATGCCAGTTTATGAAAAGAATCTCATTCTCGCCTATTTTTCTGTCTTCTAAATCCTCGAAATAAGAACATTGAATTAATCTGTCATCTTCATAATACTTTTCTAGCTTTTCCTTGCTTTGTTCGTGCAGCATTCTTACTGAAACCCAGACAAAAGAGAATACCTTCTCGCTCTTTCTGCCTCTTACAAGCTTTTTAAGCACTTCAGAAACCATAAGAGTTTTACCGGAACCAGTAGGCGCCTGAAATATAATAACCTTATTCTCAGGAGTTATTAATGCTTTTTCTACTTTAGCGTGAAGATTTTTTATTGCCTCTTTTTGATAATCTCGCGACTCTATCATTTGAATATCCTCTTATATACATTCAATATAACTGCTGGAATTGGCTTTAATTGCACCATATTAGCCATATCCTCAAATTCTTCTTCTCTTGCGCTTTCATCAAGAGAAAACACATAAACGACGAATTTCTTTTTCATCTTTTTTGCTTCTTTTTTAAATGACTCAATGCCGTCGTCATCGTAAATAATCCCTAAGTATTTATTCTGGCTACTTTTGAATATCTTGAAGTCACTCCCCTTTTCTACTTCGTCAAAACAGTCTTCTTTCAAACAAAGCATTTCTGTAGATTTATTAACGAGCTTTTTCTTGTTCCTATCTGTTGATTTTGCATCAACAAAAGCAGTTTTGAAATATTTCAATTGTCCCTTAAATTTCTTTAGCACATTTTTAAGCCTTGGATAGCATATATCCTCTGCAATCCTATGCTTTTCTCCACCGCTGTCTTCATTATTTGTACATAAAATAAACTTTCTTCCACCGTTGTCTTCTTTATTTAACTGCACAACAGCTTCTCCAGTAGTACCAGAACCAGCAAAAAAATCCAAAACTATCGATTTATCATGAAATAATTTACAAACTCTTTTGATTAAAGAAAGCGGTTTTTGCGTAACAAAACCCATGTATTCCGAAGATCCTCCTTGTAAGGCCTTTATTTCATCATCAATCCAAATATCTGAAAGAAGTCGTCCTTCAGTTTCACTCAAATATTTTTTTAATCTATATTTACCACCCCCTGTTTTATAGATTCTTCCATCTTTCCACCATTGCTCAAGAGTTTCTTTTTTATATAGCCATTGGTCTGTAACACCATGGAAATCAAAAGATTTTCTATTGGCAGTTCTTTGTGTACCCGCTGCTACAATAGCGACAGTTTGATATGGCCCCCTACCATCATTATCATCATTCTTGAACGATTCTTTATATCTTTCATCTATCTGTCCTACAAATTTGTTTATCTTTAATTGTAATAAATTTTTGGCATAAAATAAAACATACTCATGTTGATTACCAAGGGAATTGGATTGTGATTTCGGGCTATTCGTTTTTTTCCAAACAATAATATTTACAAAATTCCTCGCTCCAAAAATTTCATCACACATCAACTTTAACTGTGCGATTTCAATGCTATCAATTGAAATAAATATTCCCCCATTTATTTTTAATAAGCTCTTAGCTAATTTTAATCTTTTCTCCATAAAAGATAACCATTTACTATGTCTATAAGAATCTTCAGAATCTACCCAAGTATCATTATATTTGAAGTCTTTATTGCCAGTATTATAAGGCGGATCAATGTATATCACATCAATCTTTCCTTTATGCGTGTAATTCAAGACAGAAAGAACATGGTAATTATCGCCTTCAATAAGTATATCAGTGGGTTTATTGCTATCTGATATAATTTCTTTGGATTTATCCTCTAGAAGAACTGGAAGTTTTTCCTTGCACAATTGGGCAACATCTTCCAACTTATCTTCCCAAACTAAGCCATAGTTCTTTTTTAGCTTTTTTTCTAATTTCTCAACTTCTCTTATAAGCTCTTCCTTGATCCAATTATCGTAATTTCTCTTTGCCATTAAATTATCCTAATAAGTTTCTATACTTTCCCCAATAGAGCATCAGATAAAATCAAAATTTCGTTTCCTTTACGAGATTCATACGCATTATAATTTAAACAGAAATTAATAATCTTTCTTTCTGGATAAAGGGATTTAATCTCTTTTCTATTGTCGTAAGTAAGTAGCCAAAACGCATCTGGATTACAATTCAATAGCTTCGCAAGCACCCCATGGTCTTCTTTTTTGTAGTGATTTAGGTATAATGCGGAACCCTTTTCATAATATGGCGGGTCAAGGTATATAAAAACATTTTTTTTGTTTAGATAGTCCTTTATCAAGTCAACGCCATCTTTATTAAAAACAGAAATCCTATTTTTATACAAAGATAATTGGCGTATTCTTTCAGCCAATTTTTCTTTATTGAACCTCGCATCCATTTTCCATTTGCCCTTCTGCCCCACACCGCCAATCAGGCCTCCATTGATTATTCCAGAAACATTAGTTCTATTCAGAAAAAAGGTTGCAAACCCTAAATCAAAATAGTTGGATTGTGGATTGTTATAAGTTAACTTTTGCCTCCTCCATTCCTTGACAGTAATAGGTATTGAGAATATTTTTCTTATAAATTTTTCTGAATCAAAAATTGCCGATTTCCAAAAAGAATAGACCGCCTTATCACAGTCATTAATAACAATTCTTTCCACTTTTTCTAAAAATAGCAAAGCTAGCGCCGCGCCAGCTCCGCCTGCAAACGGCTCTATGTAAGTAATATTTTCTAATCCGTTTTCTTCGATTACTTTAGAAAATAAATGAAAAAGGAAGGTTTTACCCCCGGGGTATCTTAAAGGACTATAATGAAACTTCGGATTTCTTTTGCTTTCTATTATCATCTTTTTTAGCCAGAAAGAATTGTTTTAAAAATCAGCTTTCCAAGCTTATTCCAAATCTCTATTACCATTTCTGGGCTTGGCTCGTAGTCTGGGTTATGAATAAACTGATTCAGCTCAAGCAAGAATGGTTCATTGCTCTTTTTGCTAATGAATGTTTTTAGAGCCTTCCTTTCTAGTGGATCGGTAATGATGTCATCTTCTGTAGCCATATAATCAAGGGTTCTTTGAAAATTAGGAGACCAATCCTTATTCCACTCTCTCTTATTTGACCGCTTTTTATTTTCTTCTATTACCCCTTGCTTCTCTTGATCAATCATAGCTTTAATTTTCTTCTTTTCTTTCAGAAAAACATAAACTACTAACTCCAATAATACTCGTAGAGATGTGGCACAAATATTTGGCTTCTGCCTCGGATTCAAGTCTTTCAGTTCCTTTAAGATGGATTTAATTCGATTCTTTATGGGATAGGCAGAGTAAAGCTGATGAGTTATCCAATTGCCATCAAGCGGACATCCTTTAGCCTTAGCACCTTGAGGAGTTTCTTCCGCACCTTTATTTTTATCAGATATACCAAGTATATTTTTTATCCAATCTTTTCTGTGGGTGTCAGTGTAAACATCTCCGACCTTAAAGTCTTTCTTAGACATCGCTGTAAATATCTTACGCAAATTTCTTATTATCTTATTTTTGGGCTTCTCTAAATCTAAAAGGCCCTGAGGGAAACTAATTCCTATCTGTTCACGCACTAAGGGCGTAGCAACAATACGATCGAGTGTTGTCGGATCGACTTTTTCGTGGTCAAGATTATTCTGGTCAGCAAAATCAAATAATTGAATCGGGCGCGATGGCTTCTTGCCGGCATATTGAGCAATAAATCTTTGTCGCTGTTCGCTATCCCATCTCAAAACCCCGACTCCTTTATTTTCTCCGGTATGTTCTAAATTGACCCACCGAAATGCACTCTCCTTATCTGGGAAAATAGCACATTCCATTTGAGTTGGGATTTGTGTGCCATGTTCCTTTTTTAATGTTTTAAATGACTCGACAAATTTTTTATCCGTGGCTAATTCTGGATTATGTAACAACTTAAGCGCAACAACACGCCTATTTCCCTCCAAAGGTAAAAACTGATCTTTTTCTATTTCAACAACCATAAGGCTTTTGGACGGGTTGAGTCCGTGCTTAGCTATATCTTCAGCAAGATTTAATACCTCTTTCCCTGCTTCATTCAACATCAAATCCATTGCTGCTTGCTGATTTTTTACCGGTTCAAATCTAGGATTTTCAGAATTAACTACTAGTTTTTCTATTGAAATATATATTTTGTTCATATTCCTGCTCCTATATTAGTTTTTATAAAAGGTTTCCAAATCTTCGGGTTAAGATACGCTATTTAAAAATCACTTCGCAATTCTACTTTTTTTCGAGCTTAAAGAGCTAATGATCCATCATCCGCAAAACTATAACATTCATTATCTCCGATTATAACATGATCTAAGACTTTTACCTGCATAATGTTGCCGGCTTGGTATAGCTCTTTGGTGAAATCTCTGTCTTCTCTGCTCGGCTCAGTTTTGCCTGAAGGGTGATTGTGCACGCATATTAAAGAAGTCGCATAATTTTGAAGCGCCTTCTGGAAAATCTCTCGAATTATTGGATTTGCTTTATTAACAGTTCCTTCTCCGGTGTCAAAAATATCAATAATTCTGTTTTGTGAATTTAAAAGTACAATTTTAAAAACTTCTTTCTTTAAATCCCGCATTCTGGGCATTAAAATATCCACCACATCTTTTGAGGATTCTATTTTGGGTTGATTTTCCTTAACCTCATCTTCTCTAAATCTTCTTCCAATTTCAATAGCAGCCTTTATTTGAGCAATTTTTGCTTGACCTAAACCCTTAAATTCCTTCCATTGGGCCAAATCTGTATGTGACAGATTACGAAATGTTTTGAATTTATGTAGAATTTCCCTTGCCAAATCAATAGCACTTTGACCCTTTACGCCGCTCCTTAAAAGAATTGCTAACAACTCAGAATTACTTAAAGTATGTTCGCCATTATTTAACAACTTCTCCCTAGGCCGATCTTCCTCCGGCCAGTTTCTGATGCCTCCTGTGTTAGAAAGTGTCTTTTCCATACGTTCTCCTAATATAATAGACGTATGGAGAGGCATTTTCTAACATATATATTTTAAGAATGACCAACCAATTCGTCTAAACCAACACCCATGGCATCTGCTAATTTAAGCAGGGAAAATAGGGACAGACACCTATTTCTTATTTCCCGCCTTTTTCGGCCTCCCTACCGGCAGCGCGTGCAGCCTC
>JAVHQB010000092.1:0-1463 GCA_036170905.1 Minisyncoccota bacterium
CGCAAACTTCTTAGAACTCCAAAGAGAATTGGTGGATACAGAAGACAAAATTCAAGCGGCTCGCAGGTTCTTTAATGGAGCCGTGGAAAGTTACAATACCAAGCTCGTTACTTTCCCCTCCAATATCGCTGCTAAAATGTTGGGCTATACCGAAGAGAAATATTTTGAAACTTCTAAACTCGAAGAGAAAGAAAACGTTAAAGTAGAATTCTAATTTTTATTTTGGTTTAAAATGACCAATCTTTACGACTCCTCGCAGAGGAACATTTTTAAGACTTGGTTTTTACTTTTTGGTTTTATAACCCTTGTTTGTGGATTGGGTTATTTATTATCCAATGTTTATAACAACCCGGGTATTTTTTATGTAGCGGTTGTTTTAAGCCTTGTTCAAGTTTGGGTTAGTTATTGGTTTTCTAAAGACATTATTCTTCGTTCAGTACACGCTCACAAGGCTACTAAAGAAGATAATCCTTATATTAACGATTTGGTAGAAAATTTAGCTATAACCGTTGGCCTCCCTACGCCCGAATTGTATGTGATAGACGACCCAGCTCCCAATGCTTTTGCTACTGGCCGTAATCCCAAGAACTCGGTTATTTGTATTACCACGGGCTTAATTAATATGCTGTCTTACAATCCTGATGGCACTCCTGATTTAAAAAGCAAACGAAAATTAGAAGGAGTTTTTGCTCACGAACTGTCTCATATCCAAAATTACGATATCTTACTTGCAAGTATCGCTGTTACTATGGTTGGTGTTATCTCGATTATGATAAACATTGCTATTCGCTCGGGACGCTCTCGTAGACGCGATGATGATTCTTCTTCAGCTATTCTGATGGTTTTAGCTTTAGTGGGAATGATTTTAGCTCCTTTGGCTGCCACTCTTTTACAAATGGCTATCTCTAGAAGGCGTGAATATTTGGCTGATTCTAATGCTGGCATAATTACCAGGTTTCCTGAAGGCTTGGCCGAAGCGCTTGAAGATATAGCTAGTGATGAACACAAATTAAACGTACCTTCTAATGTTCAGTCACTATTTATAGCTTCCCCTCTGAAAAACGATTCTGGGGGCAAAAGAAGCTGGTTTGCGGGCCTTTTTGATACCCATCCACCCATAGAAGAGAGGATCAAACTCCTTCGTTCAGTATAAAATCAATCAAAAAATACCCTTGCAAGAAAAGGGTATTTTAGTTATATTAGAAGAGTTCTCATGAACAAAGTTTGAAAGTTTACTTTATAAACTTTATAACTTTATAAACTTTTCACTTATTAGGAGGGTTCGCATAGTGGTCTAGTGCGCGCGCTTGGAAAGCGCGTATGCCGTAAGGCATCACGGGTTCAAATCCTGTACCCTCCGCTTTAGACAGAAGAAAGCGCGTATCCGCCAGTCGGCGGACGTAAGGGTTCGCGAGTTCGAATCTCGCCCTCTCCGCCAAGTTTTACATTCAGCGAAATTGAAA
>JAVHQB010000093.1:0-66242 GCA_036170905.1 Minisyncoccota bacterium
ATTTTATGTTTCCTGAGGTTTCCCAGAGCGGTTACCGCTTTATCAAAACTTCCTGCGCCTCTTAAAAAATCATGCGTTTCTTTAGTGCCTTCAATAGAAATATTGACAACATTAACTCCAGATGCGCTAAGGCTCAGAGCAACCTGCTCATCAATTAAATGCCCGTTTGAGGTAACACAGGCATTCAAACTATTCTTTTTGGTAAAAGAAATTAATTCAAAGATGTCCTCTCTCAATAACGGCTCTCCTCCACTAAAAACAATAGTTTGCGCGCCTAAACGAGAGACATTCTTAATGACATCCTTCCATTGGTCAGTGGATAATTCCTCGATTTTCCCATAAGGGATATCACACATCTTGCATCTTAAATTACATCTATTGGTTATAGAAAATATAACTTCCTTCAGGTTGGGCATTTTTTTAGCAATTCCTCATAATCTGTTAACTTGGATAGGGCAGCGGACAATAACTCCTTCTTGGTTTCCTTATCAATGTCATTCTTTTTTAGATCATAAATTAATGTATCAATAATACTCGTTAATGAGTCTGCTTCCGGATTTGCCCAACAAGTTTGTAGGCAGGGTTTTACGCAATTTTTCATAATATTTCTAGCCCGGGCAGCTTCCGGCGTAGCCAAGCACGCATTTAAAGGCATTTCTTTTATATTGCCAAAGGCCGCTCCGCAGCTTCTGAGTTCTCCATCCGGACCGATATTTACAAAAACAAATGGATTACATTTCCACTCTTTTTTAGTTAATTGGCCTTTAAAATGTTTAATCCACAAATAAGGATCGTGTAAAAATGCCACTAAACCGTTATTCTTTTGGTAATTTACAATCTTGTCAATTTGCTCTTTAAGCTTATTAACATCATTTTCATTAAGCCAAAAACGCGCCTCAGAAGAAGTGTTCTGCATATCCTCTTGGGCCACAATCACTGGATGATAAACTAAACACTCAACCCCCAAATCGCTAACCAAGGATATGATATTAAAAAGTTCACCCACATTTTCCTTCATAATAGTAGTCCATACTGATATTTGAGGGCCAAAGCCATTTCTTTTCTTTGCTGCAACAAGATTCTTTATCGCTTCTATTGCTTTTTTAAATGCGCCTTTTTCTCTTATGAAATCATGAGTCTTTTCTTGCGCCCCATCCAAAGAAATAGCTATGTTTTTTAAACCGGAAAACATAATTTTTTCCGATATATCTTGATTAACCAATGAACCATTGCTGACTACTTCTATTTTTAAGTTTGTTTTTTGTGCATATTTGAATACATCGAATATATCATTCCTCAAGAAAGGTTCTCCACCGGTAATAACGATGGTAAAATCCCAGTCCCAGCCAGCCATCTCATCAAAAACCCTCTTTACATCTTTAATATCCAGTTCATAACCTTTCAATATCTTTACCACTCCGCACATCTGGCAATTATAGGTACACTGATGGCTCAAGCTGATATATATCCAGAGAGGTTTTGCCAAAGGTTTTTCCAAAAGCTCCGAGAAATAGTAGGCTAAATTTGTTTCCAGATGTTTTAAATATTCCATAATTTATATTTCTTAAAATTTGTTTAAAAACTCAAACTTAAAATCATGATTACCGGTTAATTTCCTTCTTTTTATAATATAGTTAGCCACATACTCTCCAATAACTCTATGTGCAAACTCGTTATAGTGCGGATCAATATCAAATCTTAAAGATTTAAATTGTGAAGCACTGACTAGTATCTTTGATAAATCTAAATATGGAATACCTAATTTTGCGCAAAATTCATCCAAATATTTTATCTGACGGTTTTCTACATTTATTATTAAAAAATCCATATCATGCTCTTGGCATAACTTAGCGTATTCAAAGAGCAAAAGAAAGATCAATTGTTCAAAATCATCTTTGGAATACTCATCAACAATTTCATTACTCGATTTTATATCCATTCTTACGCTTTTCCAAAATTCCCTATCCGCATTTTTTAGTTGGCGATCAATATTTTGTTTACTTTTATAGAATTCAAACAAAGTTACTATGTTGCTTTTTTTAAATAACCGCTTATTTTTCTCTTCTTTTACTCTAGTTGCAGGATATTCGGAAGTATTATTTCTTGATTCGGACAAATGAATATAATTATTTTTAACATAGCTGTAATCTTGGAATACGAGGCTTTTTTTATCAGCGCTTAAGATAAACCGTGGCTTAACCATATTAACGCCCCTATGGCCATTTTTACATCTGCTTATAAAATCTTCTATTACAAATAAAACCACTAAATCGGGCTTGTATTTAAAACCTTCTTTTTTTAGATATAGAAAAGACTGGTCCATACCATAACCTTGTACCCCCGCATTAATTACTTCGGTATTTTTAATGGCCTTTTCGGCTATATCGGTGAAGCGCAGGCCATAACTAACGGACTCACCAAACACATTAGACTCTCCCAAAGCAAGAATCCGAAAAATACCCGCCTTTCTTTCAAATTCGACCTCCTCATCTCTTAATCCTTTAGAATTTATTGAATAACAAACATCATATTCTGAAGTTTTTATGCAATCATGAGCGCCAGGCCTATATCCCCAGCCCAGCACTTTATCAAACTGCCCGATATTTAGCATATGATTTTTGTTTAGTTTGCTTTCCATATATTCTATTTTCTTATCTACCTTAAAATCTTTTATAAGCCTAGCGCTGACCATCTCCAGCAAAAAATACCCAATTACTAAAATTATTATCATCAAAAAAATATTAACCAGTATTTTCTTAAGATTAGCCATTTTTTAACCTTATTAAATCAAATTTTTCCATACTTCATTTTTAAGTACATTCAATTTATAAACCTCTAATCTTTTCTGGCTAAAATTGCCCAAGAAATTAGGCTTTACGCGCTTTAACAACTCATTGATACAATAATCTATCCTGGATATTATTCGCTCACGGGCATGAGCACTATCCGGACCTTCTTTTATTCCGGAAAGAAATTGTTTTACATGTCCGGAGATATCCATAGGGAAATATACGCAATCCTGGAGGCAGTGGTCCAAACAATTCCTTACAACCTTTCTGATCTTTTGCGCTTCTTCCGAAAACCAGGCCTTCTTCAAACTATCTTTCCGTAAATCGCCGTATATGCCCTTACAGCTCCATAATTTACCATCGCAAGTTATTACAATCCGCTTAATCCCCTCATAACATTTAAAACTCCTCCCGGGCTTTTTGCCCCTAAAATAACCGGGGATGGCCTTCAATATGGCAGGGTCTGTGTATATAAGAATACCATTGGTTTCTTCTTTCATCTTGACTAATTTGCCTATATTTTCCTCTAAAAGCGGCATTTCTTTCAGCGACGGCCATAATGCATTTTTCTTACGGTCATACATGCTGACATTGCTCATCAAAACAGGCTGGAGGACAACGGTATTGCATTTTTTGCTTTTGGCAAATTCAACAATCTTGAGCATATCATTAATATTTTTATTCAGGATGGTAAAATTTATACCAATGGACGGGCTGGTTACCTTCATTTTTTCTTTGTAATAATTCAATTTATCGATTGTTTCAACGGACTTAGCGAAAGAACCCTGGCCCCTTATTGCGTCATTTACTCCAGAAATACCGTCTAATGAAATAGTAACGTGGTTTAACCCCGAACCGATTAAATTTTGCGCCGCTTCATCGTTGCATAATGTCCCGTTTGTAATAATATCCACCCAGGGTATACCGTTCTCCCTGGAAAACCGTATAAGCTCCGTAAGGTCTTCGCGCAGCAACGGCTCTCCTCCGGAAAAGATAAGGTGCCTTACTCCCAATTCTTTAATCTGCAGTATAATTTTCTTTGCCTCAACAGTAGTCAACTCATCTTCCCGCCGCCCCGGCGATTTCGGTATGTCACACATAACACAACGCAAGCAGCATCTGTTTGTTAACGAAAAATATACGTGTTCCGGAGGAATAAGAGGATGAGAAATAAGCCGGCTAGTATAAAATCCAATCATATCCTCTAATTTTATTAATTCCCTCTCTAAATACTCATTCATTATTATCCTTTTCGATTCTTCAGCCCCAGGGCATTCCTAAGGTTACCGGAAACCTCCCTTGAATAACAAGACTGTATACATAAATTTTTACAATTTCTAGAATGTATCCTCAACTTTCGCGCTTCCCGGGAAATCCAGGCTTTTTTTAACGATACCTCATTCAAGTTGCCGCAAATACCGTGACAGGTATAGACAAGCGGCTCTCTCTTGGAAAAACAAATGAATACGGTTTTAAAACCGCCGAAACAAACCCAGTCCGACTTCTTAAGCATACCCTGGTAATATTTAATCAATAATTCCAAGCGTGGCTCTTTTAACACGGTAATATGTTTCCATATAGATTCCTCTATTGCGTCAATTTGATCTTTCAATAACGGTATTTTCTCCGCAGCCACCCAATTCTGCGGAATCTTCCTTTCCATGAAATTGGCGTTATCGCTGATCAAGGGTTGAAAGTTAATCACATCGACATTGAGGCCATCGGCTAATTGCGCGATATCATAAAGCTGAGAAACATTTTCATTCATAACAGTAACGGCGATACCCAACGAGAAATTCCTAGCCGCAAGCCTTCTTTTATCCAGCAAGCTGATGGCTTCGACAGCCTTACTGAAAGCACCTTTTCCCCTGTAATAATCATTTATATCTTCCAAACCATCAAGCGATAAATGATATGGTCTAAGTTTGATCCGGCTATGCGCTCTGACATTTCAGCGTCTATAAGTATGCCGTTAGTAGTAACAATGTTTCTCAGGCCCTTAGCATGAGAATAACCGCAGATACTAAATAAGTCTTCCCTTAAAAAAGGCTCGCCCCCTGTTAAGAGCAACTCTTTTACCCCATAAGCAGCGGCATCATCAATTATCTTGTATATCTGTTCAGTGGATAATTCTTCTCCCGGAGGCAACAAGTCAACGATACTACACATGCGGCACCTTAAATTACACCTGTAACTAAGCGATACCTGTACCACTTCCGGATGGATTAAGGGATAATTTATTTTCCGGGATACCCAATAAAGCAGGTTATTCATCATTTCTCTCCGCAAAAATTCCCCCTAACTATAGCCTAAAACAGTTAGTCTTTCTAAGAGTTATTCTTTGATATAAAGTTGTTTTCTTTAAGGTTGAATTATTATAAAGCATTAATTACCAATTTATTTTCTTCTTTTAAGATTGTACAACATTCTTTGTGACAGGGCGCATTTTTTGATAAGCTTTGCCTAAGCTGTAAAAGTTCATTTTGCCATAGAGTCCTCAATGAAACATTTTTTATATTAAGCCCGGGCACGCCCAATTGATACTGCGGGCATTTCATTACTTCGCCATTTGAATCTATCGAGAGTATATAATAATTGACAAAACACCTGTTTAAATCTTCCTGATTAGATATTTTAGATTTTTCATCGGTTCTATTTTGAGGGTTATCATTTTCTATATTCTCGAGTTCTCCCCAATTACCTTGATAACCCAACTTCTTTTCATTCTTTAGCATGGAAAAGATGGATTTAAACTCTTTCATCTCTTCGATATTGAGTTGCAAATCTCCATAGTTTACTAACCCCATATTTAGTAATTTTAAAATATCTACTGATTCTATATTCTTATAACTATTGGCAAATTTAACGAGTGAAGGAAGGCTTCTAAAATTGAGTTTGCTTATTACTACATTTAATATAATCTTTACCTTGCTATCAATTTGCTGTAAAGTATCCAGGAATTCCACTATGTATTGAAAATACGGCTTTTGATTAATTGCTGGACGCATGGCGTGCTGAATAGAGGGATCAGCAGAATCAAGGCTGATTCGAATAATATCCCAACCGCAATCGGTCATAATTTTAGCTACTCCAGAATTCAAAAAACTGCCGTTAGTAGTCATCGTGCCGCAAAGCCCCAGGCGTTTAATCTCCTGTATAATAGCTATAATATCTTTTCTGCAGAAAGGCTCTCCCAAGTGACCGCCTAAATTTATATCTTTAACTTTAAATTCGCTAGCTTCTCTAAATAAACTGAACAAATCTTCGGTTGAAAGGTTACCGGACAAATCCGGAGAAACGATCTTCCCCCCAAGACAGTATAAACACCTGAGATTACAGGTTTTTGTCAACATCAATGCAATAGTTTCAGGGCCAATCTCAGGATTCACTAAGCCAATTTTTACACGTTTGATTGTTTGCTTATCCATATTGTTTATAAACTTATCTTTTATTCTCAAAAGATTTAAAGCGCTTTTTCATTGTTTCGAATTCGTAAAAACTGCAAAAATGGCAATCAGCACAGATTTCCGGCAATTTAAAATTAATAAGATTCTTAACAAAGCCGGCGTATTCCCGACTGTAAATAAATTCTTTAAGGCTGTTGAGTTCAAAATAATTATTTTTGTATTGCTTATCATACTTAAAGAAACAAAAAGGAATATTACCGTTATAGCTAATTGCCAAAGTAATCAAAGGCAGATAGCATTTTAAGGCCAGGTTGTTCTTGTTCTTCAGTTCGGGTCGCCCCGGGGAATTATCCGGCAATGAATTACGGCTATGGTTTTTCCCCTCTTTTTTGAATTCAGTTATATCGAAGACTATTTTGAATTCGTTCAGCTTCTCCTCTATCCGCGGGATATCCTGCGTAAAGCTTTCTTCTTGCTCTTTACTCAACATGAATTCATTTTGATTATCAGAACCGCATCTTAACGGTTGAAGTGAGAAAAAAGCAATTTTATATCTCCCGATCATATGGATGATATCGGAGATTTTATCATAGTTAACATTTAACAAAATAGACATTATATTAACCCTGGGAAAATCAGTGCCATAGAGTCCCTTACACTTTACAATAGCATCCAATATACTTAAACTATGCGCGTGCCTGGAAGAATCAGTATAGAGCTTCTTTGCGGTTTCTTCGGAATCAGTGTTAAGGCTTATATTTAATGAACTGATTAATTTATTCTTTACTATATAATCTACATCCCGACTATCCAGGTTATTGGCGTTGGTAATAATCCGTATGAAAATATCCGTGTCTTTTAGCCTTTCCAGGAAATAAAACATATTTTCCTTATAAAAAAACGGCTCGCCCCCTCCAAACAAATGGATATCCCTGATTTCCAATTCCTTTATATCATTGATCAGCTTATCAATATATTTTCTATCTGCAAAAAAATCTCTTGTAGGTTCATATCTTAAAAAGTCTTTAGCGCTTTCGCTTCCCGCGCACGCGCCATCGCTGCAATATCGGCACGAGTCATTACATAACGCTGAAGGATAAACAAAGAGCCTAAACGGAACAACGGCTGAATCCTCTCTCAGATTATACAAGTGGTCTGCCAAAATATCCGTCAGGCTTCCGGGGTCATATTTAAACCTAAAGACTGGTTTAATAGCTAAAGACATATTTTATACTCATATATTATACAACTAGTCCCGCCAGACAGGGAGATTGACAATTTTCGACTCTTTTCATCTCATTCGCATATTCGCTACTGCTAAATACTTCTTCCAGTTTATATTTATGCAGGGGATATTCTAATTCTTTACCGCAGATCCAGATGTTTCCCCTTAAGTTGATATTAAAACTCTTCACCCCCATCTTGCATTGGGTGTTTCTTCGCAGGGTATTAGTAAAATAATCCATGTATCGGTCTAATATTTCTAAGGGCCGAGTTAACTTAAGCGCCTGATTATTTGACAAATACGAAAGTATCCCCTTAAGCGCATTTAACTCCCCTGCGTTAAGATTAAATTTATTTCTAAGGTAATAGATCTCATTATGAGGAATTACCGGTTGAATATCTAAAGGTACCTGAGGGTAATTCTTTTCAAGAAATTTAATAAAGTTCACGAAGTCGAAAAAATTCTCCGGCATAAGAACAGAGGTAAAATAAAAGGTCCAGCCATATTGCTTAAGAAGAGCTGCGGCTTCCATAACTTTCGAAAAAACGCCGTTACCTCTTATGCGGTCATTTTCCGCTTCCAAGCCATCCAGTGAGAGTATAAATATGGTTTTTTCTTTACATTGGATGATATTTTCCAAGAATCCCCTGGTAAGTAAAGTAGCGTTGGTAATTATATTAACGGTTATACCCTTAGCTGCCACTATTTTAACTAACTCGGCTAAATCTTCCGCTCTTAGCAAAGATTCGCCTCCACCGAAACCAATGCTCTGGACTTTGAATCTCGTGATATTCTCAATTATAACCTTCCATTCATCCAGGGATAATTCGTGGCTTAAGTCGTGTGGATGAGTGGTAGTAGTGCACATAACACATTTTAAATTACATCTATCCAGCATAGCTATATAAAACTGCTGGAATTCAAATGAATCTAAATCCTTATTGTTTAATATTGTCATTTGCTAAACTCCCACTAATAGAGATAAGCATATTTTCTAATTTCTCTAACGTATTTGCAATATCGCTATCCGACTCTCCGGTATTTGAATTAAGGCCTTCTCTCATTAATTGCAAAAAAGAGTATTCTTCGTTACGAATAGCAATTTTGGCATCCCGGGGCAAGTTTACTATTTCTGTCTCCAATTGTGCATGGATTAAACTAATATCGTCCGATTGAGAGCGTTCTGAACAAAATTGGGTGCAGCTTTTTTTACAATTCCTGATCATCTTCCTGATTTTACCGGTATCCTCTGCATACCATGCCTTTTTAAGGCTGTCTTTTTTAATATTCCCGAATGACTGGAAGCATACAAAACTCATATCTCCCTGCGGATTTACAAAAATCCTGTTGAATCCCGCGAAACATGTATTTTCAAACCCTTGCCCTCTAAAATGCTTAATAGTTTTTTCCGGCATGATATCTATATGCATAACACCTGAAAATTCTTCCCTCTTGGCAATTAATATGTCAAAAATTTGCTGCAGCCTGGGAATATCCTTTTCTTCAATCCAGAGTTCATTGTTTTCTAAAGGTGCAGATAAATCACCATTATTAACTAGGGGCTGGAAGGCTATATAACAACAATTCATTTTTCTTGCTAAATCCGCCAAGGCAAGAAGTTCCTCCATGTTCTTCTTCATGATCACGCTTACCATTGCAATATCCAAGACCCTGTCTTCGCTGTTACGGCCATATTTTTCTTTATAGTAATTAAGATACTCGATGGCACACATCGCTTTCTCAAATATTCCCTCACCCCGGAAAAAATTATGCGTTTTGGGATTAGCCCCGTCGATAGAAAAACTTATATTCCTTAATCTTGACCTTACTATTTTTTCAGCGGTTTCTTTGTCAATAAAACCGCCGTTAGTATTAATTGTAGTGACGATCCCGGGACGGGCAGCATAATCGATTAACTCAAATATGTCTTTTCGCAAGAGCGCTTCGCCTCCGGTAAAATAAATCGTCTTTATACCCATAGATATGGCTTCATCAATAAACCTTTTAATGTCTTTTGCGCTTGCTTCTTCCTGGAACCGCTGCTTCCATACATTACACATCTTACACTGAAGCTGACACCGGGAGGTAACCATAAGCTGTAGCATATCAGGCTCAACCATTGCTTTATTCAATAAACGGGAGAAATTAAAAAGGTAATCTCTCTTGTATTTATCGAAGATTTCTTTCATCTTATCTGCTGTCACTATGAACCCCCTATTTCTTAAAATAGCAATTGCCTTGCCGGATATAACCGGATTTATTAAGAAATACCCCCCTTATAGACGCCTAAGGCCCTCGCAAGCCCAAATAGCATCCCCTTCCTTACCTCCCTGACCCATGGGCTATTTCTTCCTTTAATATACCACTCCGATTTATTATTATAGCGAATATTCAAAGATTCCTGCTCTCTCCACAGCCGCGATTTATGGGGGATGTAACAGTTGCTGACGCTTACAAATTCATCAATATATTTCCTGTTCTTGAATAAAAATACCATAGTCTCTATTATATCACTCCATCTTTCCGTAGGATAACCTACCATCCATAACGTATTTACCTTTATCCCGGAATCGTGAGTCCTCCGTAAGGCTTGAGAGATATGCTTTTTTAGCGGCTTACCCATATGCGCCAGGACCCTGGCTGCTCCGCTTTCGATGCCGTATGTAAAATAAATTCCCCCTGCTTTTTTTACTTTATATAAAAATTCTTGCGACATTTCTACCCGCGCACGAGCCATCCCACCCCATTCAAAATTATTTTTTCCGGAGATTATCTTATCTGCCAGCTGCCCCAATTTGCCTAAATCCCCGTTAACCATTAAGTCGTTACATTTAAAACGCCTGCGGCCAAAGAGTGCGCTGTGTTTTATCATTTCCCCAAGGATATTATCAACGCTTCGCATCCGATACCTTCCCCACATGGGCGCGTCGGTACAGAATGCGCAACTATAATTACATCCCCGACTGAAAATAATCGGAATTTCCGCCTTATTGGTATATCGCTCAAAATCAAATAATTTTAACGCAGGAAACGGAATGCTATCTACATCTAAAGGATTGGTGTCCCATCCGTTATCCCTAAAGCCTGCGCCTGTATAAATTAACGTTCCTTCTATAACTGCATCTCTCATGGATTCGCCACGTTCAATTTTTCCTGCTATCTTACTAATAATCTTTTCGCCTTCCCCGCGAACATAAACATCAACATTATTATTTAACTCTCCGGTTTCCATGACCTCCGCACACCATGGCCCGCCAAAAACGATACAGACGTCCTTCGCTTTTTTCTTTAATGCATCCGCCAACAAATTAGCTAATATCCTCGAATGACTGTTAACGCTTAAACCGATAATTCTCGGATTACGTTCCAGAACGGCCTCTGTCCATTTTTCCAACAAATCGGGTACATTAAAATTCATACTTATTTTTTCTAAAGATGTCCAGTAATCGGAATTTTCCCAATCCCACAAAAATTGCTTATCTTTACTTTCTACGTATAATTGAGAATTGAAACAAAAAACAGAAACATCATATCCGTTATTTATTAACTGGCCGGCTATATAAGCTATACCCAAAGGCGGCATATCAACACCATAAAGAGGAGGAAAGACTAAGGCTATATTCATATTTATTTTTAAAAATTATTTTTTATGATATTTTTTAAACTAGCGGATTCATCTCGGGCATGGCAATCCTGAAGACAGTAATTACGGCATTTTTTTATGCCTATTCTTCTTTTTTTAGCCTTTTCAGAATACCAGATTTTTTTGACTGAAGATTCTTTCCTGATGTTGCCGATTTCTTCACCACACATCTGAATTACCCCGCCGGGAATTACTGCAAATCTGCGATAACCGGCAAAACAAACCCATTCTCCTTCGCAGATATTCCTCCTAAAATATTTTTTGATTAAACGGAAGCTAGGGTAATTCAAACCATAACCTTGCTGCTGGAGAATGTTGATTTTATCTATCATCTGATCGAGCTTATTCAGGCGTTCTCCGGTAATCCATAAATTATCCTCACCTCCAGATGAATCTTGTTTGTACAGTTTGACGTTATCAAAAACTACGGAAGTTATATATAAGGCATTGATAGATAAACTCCTGGCTAAAGAAAAATATTCCTCCAACTCATCAAGGTTATAGTTGGATAGGGTTAAAATCATTACCTTGATTAATTTCTTCGCATTCGGGCAACTGTTTAAATGCTTTATTCCCTGCATTATTTTATCAAAAGCCCCAGGCTGAGCCCTAATTTTATCATGTGTTGCCGCTTTTGATCCATCAACAGATATCGTAATTATATCCAACCCCGACTGGATCAATTCTTTAGCTAAATCTTCCGTTATTAAAGTGCCGTTTGTTGTTAGTATAACCTTCATATCAGAAGCTTTAGCAAATTTTATTACATCAAAGATTAATTCACTGATCAATGGTTCGCCGCCGCATAAATTAATCTCTTTTACTCCCCACTCTTTACATTGGCTGATCACACCCTTAACCTCTTCTAAAGTCAGATCATCTTCCTTCTTGGCGTCTTTCCAGGCATTGCACATTTTACACCTAAGATTACATCTGCTGGTGAGTGAAATCTGCAGGGTATCCGGGGGAACTAGAGGATAATTAATTTTCCTCGATAGCCAAAAGCCTATATCCTTTTTTAATTTTACTGAGATATTCATAATTTTGGCCTAAACGCATACTTTACTTTAAACCATAACCGATAGCTAATCACAAAAGCAGGGTAAAAGACAAGGGTGTTTGCATCCCCTCACCCTGTCCCTGGCCTGCTCACTATCTTTAGATGCATATATTTCTTTTAAACTATTCTTACGAATATTACCATAACTTTCAAAACACGTAGTTACCTCTCCATTATTAGCGATAAGCATGGTTTTAGTCGCATAGAGACATTTTACGTCATTTTGGGATAAAGAGCCCCGAAAATATTTTTTTATAAGACTAAGGTTGCTTTCTGAATTACGCACAAGGGCAGGGTTATTTCTTTTAAACTCCATAAGGTTATCAATTGTTTTGTCTAAAACAGCGAGCCTGTCCGGAGTAATCCAATATTTAGCGCCTTTTTTCCTCTCATTCATGGCCAGATTATTCGCAAGCAAAGGCTGGAATTGAATAGAATTTATATTTAACGATTTTAGAAAAATAGCCAGATCCAAAAGCTCTTCTAAATTTTCATTAAGAATTACTGATATAGAATTAAAGTTTATGCCTGGATATTCTTTTTTAAATTCGGAAAGCATCTTTAAGGCATTAGAAGTTTTATCAAAACATCCCTTGACCCCCCTGATTTCATCATGAATTCCCGGGGTTAACGCATCAAGAGAAATGCTTAAAGAAAGGTATCCGCCTGCTAAATACGGAAGTAATCTTTTAATAAAATTACCGTTCAATATAACCCCGTTAGTCAATACCCCGACATGATATTCCTTTTCTCGTACAAAATCCAGTATCTCAAAAATATCTTTTCGTATGAGAGGCTCGCCTCCGGATAAAGCAAAGTCCTTAACCTGCCAATCAAGCGCTTCATTTATAATCCTCCCTACTTCCTTTAAGGTATATTCTTTAACCGGCTTATCTTTTCTGATCTCGCAAATATTACACTGGAGATTACATCTATGGGATATATCTAAGATAATTAATTCCGGCTTAAGGAAATTTTTATCAAGTATTTTTTTTGTCCTGCCATACTCGAACGTATTGCCTATTAAGTAATTAATTTTATGTAATACAAAATAAATATAAACTTGGAATTTTTCATAAAAGCTCAACCGATTATGACATCGGATCAAGCGTTTGCCTAAAAGATAAGCAAAGCGCGGTATTTTAATAATATTTATAATTAATCCGGAAATAAAAACAACACTGTTTTTGGTCTTTATTTCTTTTAACAAAGGATGATCCTGATGCATATATTGAACTAAATAATTTCCCCTGCCGTACATATATGCCTGCTTTAGAAAAGAAATCAGATCCGTATGACAATCATGGAATACTTTTATGTCTTTCTTATAACTGAACCTGTTACCTTTCTTAAAAAGCCGCCAGAAAAAATCCAGATCTTCACCCGCAGGCAAAGGGAATAATTCGTCAAACTCGCTGACAAGAGAGGCCCGCTTAAAAGATACATTACAGGTAGGGAAAAATATGGTTTCAGGTTTCCCGTTTATTTCTGTTTCTATCGCCCCGTCGCTTAAGAATTGGCTAACCTGTGCCTTAATATTATGGCTGTCAACCTCAGTAAAACCTCCGATTGCTGCAATATGCTCCTCTTGGCTATGCGCCCGAACCATATTTTTGACCCAATCTTTATCTAGAACGCAATCACTATCCGTAAATCCAACTATCCCTGCCCGGGCATGTTTAATACCTAAGTTTCTGGCAGCAGCAGGGCCCCTATGGCTCTGGATAAAATACTTTAAATTTGGATTTATCTTAGAAAGCGCGCAAAGCATATCCTTGGTCCCATCAACCGAACCATCATCTATAACGATTATCTCAAAAGCGTCTCCGGGATAACTCTGCACAAATAAAGAGTCCAGACAAAATTTAAGTTTAACCTTTCGATTATAAGTGGGAATTATTACAGATATGTCCATTTACTTACCGTGTATGTTTAGGATACCGGAAAAATATGGATACTTACCCGGGGAAAAGTTTGTTTTTAAAGAAGATGAATACTGTAAAACTCTACCACGATGATACCGGTCAGAATTTATTATTTTAAGACACCATTCTGGATTTAATTTTTGGAGAAATAAAGAAACTTCCGGTAGGTTATGCATAAGGTTCTCTTTCAGGCTGATAAGCTTGTCGTTTTGTTTGCCACACCATAGACAATCCCAATCATCATCAATATCATCCCTAAATTCCGGGAAATAACCTTCATCCTTACCCACTAGCCATTGGGAGAACTTCTCAGAAAACATGATATTCGCCTGAAGACGATCTAGGTCAACCTCCTTCTCTACTTCTAAATTAACCCTCCATTCAAACAATCCCGTATTCCCAACTACAATTTCCCACTCCTGGAATAGGGGCAAATCCAACCATTTACCGACAGCTTTAATTTTCCGGCTATCTTTGTAAACGATTTTCCAATGAGCAGATGAAAAAGAATCATACCAGCGGCCGTTGGAGCGCATTGAAGTATATAACGCAATATTCTTGGTAATCTCCTTTGCGTTTTTATAAAACTTCCCACTTCCTCTATTAAATACAAATCTGATAGCTTTATCTTCAATGATATTATCAGAATATTCGATGTTCATTAATTTATTCTTATCTAAAGAAAACTTGGCCTTAAAAACCTCATACTTACCGGGAGAGAATACAACCTTTGTTTCCGGCTCTACCCTTTCTAAGTGCAGGAGCCTTGCCTTACCATATGAATTAGAATTAAAAACTTTTACAAAATTACCTAATTTCTCAGAAAAGAATAATGATAATGTCGGCAATTTCCCACTAGGATCATGTAATCCTACCCGTCCTGTGGAAATACACCTTTTTAACAAGTCTACATCTACATCATTAAATGTGTCACTGAATTTCTCAGAGATAAATTCGCTAAAGAATAACTTAAAATCTTCAGAAAAAAAACATCTCAGGCGCTGCCGCTCGATAGCTATATTTTGGTTAACTTCCATATCGACATCCCAGGTAAAAGAATGGTCTTCGGATATATTAATCCGCCATATTTGAGAAATTCCAAGATCATTCCAGCTACCACGGGCAATCAATTTATTTTCTGCCACTTTTTCTAAGGACCAGGAAGCTGAATTTGAAGCAAACCAACTTTGCTTTATAAGAAATTCAGAATACATATGGCCAGCCTTAGTTAAAGCAATGTTATCAAATAATACAGTCAGCTTGCCATTATCAAAGACTAATTTCAACTTTCCGCTTGATATAATAAATTCCTTTTGCACCTTAGAGATATAATCATCGATATCATGGACATCAACAATTATTTTACTGGAAAAACAGATCCGCCGGCTCGATTGGTTAATCTGCCCTCCGGAAAAGGGGATTATTTTATATTGCAGTATGCGGCCAGGATTAATATAATCAGAATTGAAGATGCCTGCATAGCCATGGTATCTTAAGCGTGCTTGCTCAAAAAGTAATGCCGGGAGCTTACCGGAAGAAGGATTCTGCGAATATACGCCAATACAAGCAGTTGAATTATTTTTAAGTGATACAGATTTCCAATACTTATCTTCCTCCTTTATGGCAGAAAACTCTCCTTGTTCTAAATCAGCAACCCACTTTTTATAACCATCAACCAGCGCAATATTAACACACACCTCAGGCAACTGTGTATCTTTTTCTAATTCAATTTCTATATCCCAGTTAATCTCATAATTGTCAGAAACCCCTATCCTCCAAATCTGAGCCATTGCAAGATGGTAAAACTTGCCAGTTGCTACAAGTTTACCATTGGACTCCTCAACATCCCATTCTGCCTGGGTAGAACTATACCATGCATCAGCTACTCGAAATACCGTATAAACCCCGGATGAAAGCGTAATTAATTTACCTTCCCAATTCAATAGTAACTTACCATTATTAAATACCAGATTGAACTGCTTTCTTTCAATAATAGCTATCCCTTTTGGACTACCGACTGTCTGTGAATAAAAAGATAATGCCTTGGTCGTCTCTTCATCTTTAATCAGCATTCCCTGCTTTAAAAATATTGTCCTTGCGCAGAGTTTTTGCAACATAGTCATATCATGAGTAACAATAATAACGGTCTTGCCTTTTTGTTTTATCTCGAATATTTCCTTAATGCATTTTCTCTGGAAATACTCATCTCCCACAGCCAGCGTATCATCTACAAGAAAAATATCGGAGTCCATATGCACTGCTATGGCAAATGCCAAACGCACAAACATGCCTTGAGAATAGCATTTTACCGGAGCATCGATAAACTTGCCGATTTCAGCAAAATCAATAATCTGCTGAAACTTTTCTTTAGCCTGATCTGCACGCAAACCAAAGAGTTCAAACTGCAGAGAAATGTTCTCCCGGCCGGTAAGCTCTGTCTGAAAGCCTGCACCCAACTCCAAAAGCCCGGAGACGCTGCCTGAAACTGCTATTTCACCGCGATCAGGCTTTAACATGCCCGCAATTAATTTTAAAAGGGTAGACTTACCTGACCCGTTTTCACCGATAATTCCCAACGACTCTCCTTTTTCCATAGAGAAATTGATTCCTCGTAAAGCCCAGAAATTATCCCAGGAGGCCTTACCGTTAATCATAAACTTAATCCGGTACATCTCCCAGGCATCTTTAAATTCAATTATAGGCATATTAAATACGCTTTAATGCGCTCGCTTCAAGCCGGATTGACACCAATAACCCAATAAACAAACTAGAGAAAGTCCAGCCGATAACTCCCAAAAATGTTGCCAGATCGGGCATTTTGGCCCCAAAGATTATATCCCGATAGCAAAGAATGAACGTCGACATAGGATTAAAATTAAAAACCCATCTGAATTTCACAGGGACCATTTCAATAGAATAGAACACAGGTGTAACCCAAAACCAAAACATAAACAGAATTCCCATCAGGTGTTCTAGGTCGCGAAAAAGAATATTGACTACGCTAAGTAACAAAGCAATTCCGCAGGTGAAAAAATAAGTCAATAAAAATAGCACTAGCAACCAAGGGGCCAGGAGAAGAATCTTAGGATTGTGGAAAACAAAGATTGGATAAACGATACACCAGCTCATAAGAAAATTCATAAAATAAGATAGCACCGAACTTAAAGGCAGTATTTCTTTTGGTAAACTAAATTGATGCAGAACGCTTTTTTGAGCTAATAAAGAAGGGGTAGCTTCGGATAAGGCTCCACAAAAAAACATCCACGGCAGGATACCTGTAAGAACAAACAGAGAAAAATCCTTTACTTCAGTTTTAAAAACAGCGGTAAATACAAAAGTTATTACCAGCATCATTAAAAGAGGATTTATTATCACCCAAAAAAAGCCTAAAATAGAACCGGCATATTTAGCCTTAAGTTGTTTCCCTGATATGCTCCATAAAGAACGCCGATAGGAATATATTTTCCGAATTTTTTCTATAATCAAGCTTAGGGACATTTTATTTTCTCGGCTACCCTTTGGCCATCAAGTATAGCATCTTCCATAGACATATACTGCCAGTTTCCGTAACGGCCGCAGGCAATTATATTATTACGCAGTAAAAATTCTTTTATTGTTTTAGTTGCCTGCGAATAATGCTGATCATAAATAGGATAACCGTATTTTATATCATTGGTGTCTGAAACTAACACTTTGTTTTTTTTATTCAAGATCCCGATTCTGTTAAGATCATTTAAAATCCGCTTAACAATCTTTCCTCTGGAAATTGGCTTACTTTTTGAATATGCAACCTCCGCATATAAAGAACTCCTACCCTTAGGAGCAATAGTATTGGAAAAATTATGGAAGAATCCAGCCCTAAAAAATATAGTTTCTTGATGCGGAAAATACACCCAATGTTTACCGTCTCGGTAGCTTCCCTCTACGCCAAGATTCAAATTAAAAATTGAATTCCAGCGCAGTTTTTTGAAACTGCTAAGAATTTTATCAGGTAACGGCTTGATTATTCTTATCAATTCAGGTAAAGGTATTGTTGAAATTAAGATATCGAATCTTTTCTTACCCGCGCCTATAATAGTTATCTCCTTTTTTTCAAGATCAATTTCACTTATGCAACAATTCTTGTAAACATCGCCAATCTGTTTTTCAAATGCCTGAGGAAGTTGTCCTATTCCTCCTTTTCTGGGATACCAAAAGATAGCATTATAACCAAAACCATCCCTGCTCTTGCCAAAGAACCCGCTAGCTATATCTACTAGGCTGAGCTGGGGAATAAATTTATCAGTCCAGGCGCAAGTCATTTGGCTCAAAGGAACTGTCCAAAATTTCTTATTATAAGGAATCATAAAATGCCTGGCTATACCTTTGCCAAAGGTAGTATTTATCCATTTTAGAAAATTTACCTGGCTTTTACTGGCCCAAGAACTGCTAGCCTGAATAAATTCCAATAAACATTCCCTGGCTATTGGCTTAGGTAAGGCATAGAGATTAGCCTGAAAGGGATAGCGGCTAAAAATACCGAAATTACTGATCCAGGCGCTTCTTTCATGACGTACCAAATTCCCCTTTAATAGTTTTCTCACCAGCCTCAGCGTATAACTGTTGCGAAAATGCAAAAGGTGGCCGTCATAATCAAAAATAAAACCATTGATTTGCTTAGAGCGACACAGACCGCCTACTGTATTTTCTTTTTCAAATACAGTAGCCCCTATCCCTCTTTTCTTAAGATGCCAGGCAGTACTTAAACCTGCAAGGCCTGCCCCTAAAATAACAATCTTCTTTTTAGTCATTTGTTTCTATTTTTACCAACCTCCAGAATATACTTATACTAAATAAGAAAACAGTTGTAATAATACCCGCTGCGAATAGATTATTTACCCTGGTCAGGACAACACCACAGCTAGCAAAAATAGAGCATAATAAATACATAATCAAAATTGTTTTGGCTGGCGAAAAACCCAAGGTACCGATTTTTAATGCAAGATGGTCTCTGCTTTTCTTGAAAGGCGGCCTTCTTTTAATTACCCTGAAGATAACTAGCAATATGGTATCAATAATCGGCAAACCCAGGATCATTACCGGACTAAGCAGGGCAAAAGCATTATTAAGAGACGCGTAATGCGTAATTAGGGCGATGGAAGAAATGAGCAAACCCAAGAAATGGCTGCCGGAGTTACCCAGATAAGCCCTAGCCGGAGGAAGGTTAAAAATTAGAAATCCAGCGCTGCCTGCGCACAAAATAAGACTAAGAATCTGTACATTTAAATCTGCGCTCAAAAAACCTATCAGCAGGAATGCGCTACTTATAATCAAAGCCGTCCCTGCAGCTAAACCATCCATAATATCCAGCAGATTAAAGGCATTGGTCATACCTAAAATCCAAAAAAAAGTAATTACAGCATTACCCCAAAAACCAAGATACATAATATCTGTCCTTATTCCAAATAAAATTAATAAAACCGCGCAAAATGATTGCGCCAGGAATTTCTGCGCTACCGACAATTCTCTTAAATCGTCAATTACGCCGAAAAACAAAACGAGCAGACAAACACCTGTTACTGCCAATACCTTAACTAGAGCAAGATCGAATGTAAAAACACCTAAACCCGAAGAAAAAATAAAGGCCAGCCCTATGCCTAATCCCCCTACCAAAGGAATATTCTTGGTTTGAAGCATTTTGTATCTTAAAGAAATTTTTGTTAGTAAGAATGTAAAAAACGCGCTAGAGATCAGGGCGCTAGTAAAAATAATCAAATATTTAAGCATTTTGGCCCCCTTGCAATAAATTAAAATATATTTCTTCGGTATGCTTAAGCATGCTACTTAATAAAAACTCTTCCGCATCTATTTTTTCCCTGGATAACTTTGAGAATTCATATCTCTCTGGAGCATTGCTTAATAATTCCCCTACCCGATTCTGCATAGATTGTATATCACGCGTCTTAACCAAACAACCTGTTTTCCCGTTTACAACAACCTCCCCGATGCCGCCGGTATCAGTAGCCACCAACGGAACTCCTGCAGCCATTGCTTCCAAGACTACTATCGGTAATCCTTCCCACAATGAAGTCAGCACAAAAATATCCAGGCAAGATAAAATCAAAGGTATATCATTATGCCAACCGGTTAAAATAACCTGCCCTTTTAAATTAAGTTTCTTTATCAGGGTACAAACCTTCTGGCGTAACAAACCATCGCCAACCAGGATAAATTTAGCATCAGGAAAGTCCTTTTTAATTGCACCGGCTAATTTTATAAAATCCAAAGGAGATTTCTGGGGCTTAAAACAAGCGACCATACCCACCACTAAATCAAGATCGCTTAATCCCAGAGATTTCCTGGCTATAGAGCGTTTTTCCCTGCTCTTAAACTCATTACAATTTATACTATATCTAATCAAGACATACTGACTTTTTTTACCAACCGAATTATTTAACCCCTTATCTTTATCGTACCTGGAAACTACGATTATTTTGCTTGTAAAAGTCGCGCAGACCTTTTCCAAAAACAGATAAAAATAATAAACAATCCTAGGTTGATAATCATGAAAACTCCAGCCGTGAACAGTATGGATAATAACTGGTATTTTCGCAAATTTTGCAGCAAAACGTCCTAAAATCCCTGCCTTAGAACTATGCGTATGAACAATCTGTATTTTATTTTTTCTAATGAAACTATACACTTCAACTAAAGCCAAGACATCTTTAAAAGGGTTTATCGAACGCTCTAAAAATCTTGACCTATGCAAAGTTAGCTTATCTATAGAGACTGCTTCATTGATTAATAAACCGTCTTTGGCAGTAAATAAAAAAATATTGTATTTTTCTTTATCCGAGCTGCTAATCAAGCTTAGTAATTGTTTCTGAGCGCCCCCCAATTCCAGCTTAGTAATAAGATAAAGAAGGTTAATTTTAGGCATTCTATAGACAAGTTAAAAGGTCATCTGCTCTAATCAATTCTATCATACTAGCCGCAGCTAAAGGAACTCTTTTATGACTCCTGAATTTATTTCTGATCTTGAACCATAGTTAACCCTAAGATTACCCACTATACAAAAACCACTTTAGGTAGAAAAAACGTAAAATCTAAAAAGTTATGAATTAAAAACGCGACGCTTGCTACAAACAATCCCGCAATCTGATTCTTATCAAATAAAGAGGAGAATGTCAAACTCGGCATACAGCTAAAAACCAATCAATTACTAATAGCTCTATTAATTTGTTGTTCTCCATATTCCCAGCATTGCGCTAAATTGCGCTTTTGGTGTTTTTTAATCTCAATACAGGATAAACTAAAAGCGGGAAAAGTGTGTGCAAAAGATGTTTTGGTATTTTTTAATTTTAGTCGTATTCCGGTAAAATAAGGTTGGCTGGTTTTATTTATCACCATAATAATGATATCGCCATTATTATTAGAGGCATAAACATTGAGCTTTTCCGGTAAAGTAGTTTTTGCGTCTAACAAGAAACCCTGAAAATGCTTACTGTATAAACCAAGAGGATAATATAAGGGTGTCAAGTTATCCAAGTCATCCAGAAGGGCGGTATATTGATCGGATGAATTTAAGACGAATTGCATAAAATAATTAAGCTGGTACTTAGCCATAATTCCGTATAAATCAGCTAAATAGAGGACTTTGATTAAGGGGTCATATTCCACCATTGATTCAGCCTCAATATTAAATTCTGTCAATGCTAATTCCGTCCCCGCATAATTATTCTCGATTAACTTCTTAAGCCTGGGCAAGATTTCAGCAATAAAACCAAAAGGCAGATGGTAATCGTATTTATTGCTGTAACCGGCATTCCACCAGCTTGGGGTAGAGCTAAGAATCGTAGCAATAGCTTGCCGATGTTTCCCGGTTAAGTGATCAACAAAGGAAGGAAAATAATGAAAGCTTAAGACGTCAAGAATCCTTATGCTTTGGGGATTTTCCTTTTGATTATTTTGAAAAGTATTGCATTTTTGCAAGAAATCACCTATGCCGGTTAACTGCATATCTTCCAGGCAAAAAGACGGGGCAAAAATCTTGATTTTTAAATTCGGGTTGATTTCATTCTGAGTCTTTTTCAAAGCAACGGAGATCTTCTTAAATAAGTTAAAATATTCTTCCGTTGAACAGGGAGTTTTTCTGGCGTCAAAGTGAACCTTATGCCAAATAAATGGCTCGTTGCCTATTTCGAAAAATTTGACATTATACTTTTTTGCCTGATTAAGATACCGCAAAAAATCTGCGGCGTCTTGCTCACTTATACATTGAGTAAATTTTCCTGCATTTTTCCCTTCCGGGGCATAACCTAAAGCATTAATCTGAATTAATGGCTCTGCCCCGATACGCCGGCAATAGGCAATAAATTCATCTAAATTTGTCATGGTAATCAATCGATTGTTTCCGGGAAAAGTATATTTTCCATTACGCCAATTATACCTATCCATAAACGGTCCGCCTGCCCGTAAAATCTTTAATTTCAACGCAGCTACCTTCTTTTCACTAGGTAAATTCAACCAAACTCCCCAATTCGCTCCAAAAAGATACGGGGAAACTTTCTGTTTATTTGGTAGGGAGTTATCAATGATAATTTCAGCCTGGACTTGTTTAGGGGAGTATCCCTCCAGATCTAATAAGTAGGATCCGGGAGGACTACTGCGCATCTGAGCAAGATCCATAGAACCAGCAAGATTATCCTGTGAAAGCTTGGCCTCAAACAACATAATCCTACCCCACTGGTTATCTCTCCCTTTGGCATGCAACCCAAAGGACTTAACCTTATTCCATTCCAGGGATTGGCTGTAGCCTGGATTGCGCGGCTGCCAATCTGAAGCTATTTTAAAATCGGAAAAGGGCAGATAAATTTTTTGCCTTTTGCCTGTTAATAAGAATCGGCTCATTAATGGCTTAGAGCTTCCTAAATTCTGGTCTTCAACAAAAAAATAAAAATAGATTTCTTTACCAGATTCGCCTTGAATATCAAGGGTAATCCCTTTAAACCCGCTGAAATCGGCGATTTTAACCAAAGGAACAAAAAAATCAATCTCCGGCCAAAGCCACGCCTTGGTTGCTTTAAGTTGGTAAATAAATTCTCTTGGACGGTTATCTTCTTTGAATTTATTCACCCAGCCACGTGATGCCCCAGGCCAGCCTGAGTCGGTAGTTACCTGCCAATCATTGTTTTTTGGATCTAAAAGAGATAGCTCGCCTGCCAAAACAATATCGTAACACCTACCCCATATTGTTAAAAAAAATAATGAAGTAGAAATCTTTAATAAAAGCCTTTTGCTACAGGGCTTAATCATAATAAGTCCCTCAATACAAACCCTGCCATGAACATAAGAGTACTCGCCTTTTTCTTTATTGCGCTTTTAGGGCTTTAGGAATTCTTTCAAATAACTTGAAAATTATAAATAAAACAACGGGAAATATTGTAGGCACCATAACACTTTTGCCATATATTAATAGGCATAAACAAAAAAAGATTAGCCAAAGAAGCTTTATTCTTGGAATAGCCAACAAAATTAAAACAAAAAGAGGAAAAATAGAAATTACTAATTGCATATTTTTTAATTTTACCATACTTAAGAATATCAAAACCGCTACTAAATTAAAGACTACTAAAAAAAGTAGGCTATCTATTAGCTTATAACTAAGAACTGGAATCTTTTTGCTAAATTTTAAAACCGGGAACTCAAATTTTAGAGGCAGCAAAAAAGATAATACTATCAATAAACAAAACATTATTCGTTCTTCTACTATGCGGGGTAAATCTGAGCCTCCGGAAAAAACTATGCTCCAGGTACGTATAAAATATATGAGAAAAAATAGGCATTTCCAATCGAATTTTTTAAATTTTGAACACTCTATAAGAAAATATACCGCTAAAAAATGGATCGCAAAATAAAACCAGGCCTCTATAGCAAAAAAATGGGCATTCCCGACTAAAAAATCAGAAAAACGGCCATCATAAAATTTCCATCTCCACCACCCCATATTTACCCCAACCGTCTCCACTGCATAAGATATGCTAGCTGCTATTATACCGGCAAACAAAAGTGTAGGAAAAATCTTATTGTTAAAATAATCTAATCTTTTGGTAATTTTCTCAGCAATCGACCAGGCAATATAAAAAGTGAACATCCAGCCGAATATTACAGTTAAAAACGAAATTAAAAAAGGGATATTTACCTGCGGGAAGAAAAAAGGTGAACCTTTTAACATAAGAGATTGAGAGCTAAAAAATGTTCCGATTTCCTTTCTCAAAGCTGCAATTAACGCAAATAAAAAGAAATTGAACGTTAATCTAAAGCCTCGTTTAAAATAAGAATGAATTATCAATAAAGTAACGCTTATTAAAACAACAATGAGTAGCCCGATTGTATTCATTCTTTTAATTTCTCTGAATAATCAAATCTAAGATTTGTGAAAAATAACAAACTGATTAATAATATCAAAACAATGTATTCTATTAGAAACAATACCTGTCCTTCTTTAAATATTCTAAAACACCATGCTGGAATAAACGGTAAGATAAAAAATATCGTTTTCCAATCATATTTTTTAAACTTAGAATGCACGATTAGAAAAAACGCGCTTAAAAAATATACACAAAAGAAAAACCATTGTAGAATAACGAATAATAAGGCACCCTGATCCTTTTGCCACCACCCCAGATAGACAGTAGTTACGCCAATTAGATAAATAAAACAAGCGCAGATAACCCCGGAAATTAGTGTTACCGGCAATATTTTTTCTTTTAAACGATAAAAAACCTGCGTTAATTTTTCAGCCGCTAGCCAACTAGCATATAATACAGATAATCCTAAGCAAGCCGTAGCCAAAGAAAGACCTACCGATAGAATTTTAGGTTTTATATCCAAATTTATAAAAGATAACCCCGGAGACTCTCCTTTTGTAAAAATAAGCAAAAAGGCAAAGAAGAAGAAATTTAATGTTACAAAAAAACCTCTAAGCCGATAAGAATGGGTAAACAATAACAGCAATAAAGAAAGGCTAATGAATAAAAAAATAATTATATCCATACTTAATTTTTAAAAAGAGGATACATTAAAACCAATTAAACATTTTTCCTGAGATAAGCTGGTTCAGGAATTTATCATATTCATTGATCAAACCTTTGTACGCATCCTGGTCTTTGATTTTAATTACCTTTTTAGCTATCTGGTCGCAATATTTACATTCTGCGCATCCTATTAAGTTGCAATTATTATTTTTTAAGAAATACTCCAGGAAACCATCTAAGGCTCGATTGTCTATATAAATCTCAGCTTCCTTTATAAGTTTCTTGGCTTTGATTAGCCTGAATAGATTAACTGAAAATGGGCGGAAAAAATACCTGAACTTATACAATAAATTTGGTTTTTGCAGAATAAATGTCCTAGAGGGATGGGAAAAAAGATCCAGTAAATTCCCATCATAACGTTGATTAGTATATGCTTCCACTATCGCCTGTATTCTTTCAGTAGACATAGTCCGATTAACTAATTTGATCATATCTATGCCGATATCTTGATAATAATGTAAATCCTCCGGGCGGATCCATTCGGAGCGGATTAAGTTTTCCGGCTGCTTCAATTTTAGATAACTGCACATTATAAATGAATAATCCAGCGAGAACCTTTTGCTTTCTTTATTTAACTGCGAACTATGCGAACTACAATTACTGTGATAGAGCCAAAAAGGACAATTTTTTAGACAATGGAGATTAGCAATTAACTGGAGTTTACATTTTAAATTTTTTCTAATCGCTTCTAGCAACTTAAAATCCCTATTTACCTTATGCACTGATAAGGTAATTTTATCTGCACCTAAATCCTCCCAAAATTTCGCTTCCTCAATCGTGCTAACACCTGCTTGCGTGGAGATATTTACTTTAAATTCTGGATATCGTTTTTTGATTAACTGCAAAAGGTAGGAGACAGATACTGTAACGCTATCAACATTAACGGCTTGGAGCCAATCTAGAAGTTTGCAAATATTTATTTGCCCCCTTCTGGACCACTCCATATTTCCTAAACAAGTGCTGTTTAATAGATAATTAAACTTTAATTTATAACTATGTACGGTGGCAATATACTTTCTTACGCTTTCTTTTGAAACCTGCGGCAGAATAAAGGATACCCGGCCGCCCCCTATTACATCTCTGGCTAATTTACCGTATATTTCTTCGACGTTATCTTTCTTGATTTTATGAATTAATCCAATATCCCAATTCGAAGGAATAGATAACCTCATATATCCTCTTTGGCGGTTGGAGACTTTGGTTAAGTTATTTGACTTTTTTCAACTAAATTATGCTCTAAATTCCTTATTAATACAAGAAGATTTAAGAACAATTATGTCTTGTAACGTAATTTCAATGTTGATTATTGTGCGTATCGCCAGCATAAACTATTCTGTCTATCCTAGAATGTTTGATATCTTCAGGTAATGAATAATTTTTATAAAAAAGAGCGTTTCCGCGCATGAATATAGGACTTTTTATATTCTTATTAAAAATTTCTATAGTTGCGCAACGCTTATTAATACAGCTTGAGAATCTAAGTCCCTCACCAGGGCGCTTCATGTTAAATTTACAATAACGGCTTAAGGTAATGTAAACAAAAGGGATATGTAAAGAAAAATTAAATCCATTATTTATATCAGTTAAATCTAACCCTTGCGATACATTATCTAGTTCAATTCTTTTGACATTTTCTTGATGCAAAAAATTTAACAGGGATTTGTTCAGCCCTATGTCCCTGACTCTTTTTCTTGCCTGCGCAGGGAAAGTACCGATAAATTCAGCTATTCTGGGGTCGCGTTTTTGTTTCACCAATAAACGTCCCAGAGCCATCTTTAGAGGCAAATCCCTGCATACCCTATACATTCCCCAGTCATTTATGATAATCTCTGGCTCCGGGCATCCCTGTATGATATGTTCGATAATCTGTCTATATTGAAATATTTCGCTATCATTACAATAAGAGGTTACCATTGTTAATGCTATGTTTTTTGCGTGAACAAATTCTACTATCTTTTCAAATTCACCCAAAGGAGGAATCCGCCAGTTGCAAAACTCGTTACCAAAATACAACCGGGTATATTGCGGATGCCATAGTTTTAATTCCGATAATTCGTTAATCTGCAATGCTTGTTCCATAATATTCTTATTCAGAAAAATAATAACAATGATCAGATGCACATTTTCTGTATCTTGATCTTACTATATTCTTTGCCTTGAATATAAAATCTTGCTTGCTTATTTTATCATCTAATAAGTTGATTACTTCTTTAAGCAGTGCCACATTATTAATTTGATCGGTCAATATAGACCTACCTGCAATTTTGACATGGGAAATACCTAGTTTATAGAAATCATATATATTGCATATCCCGCAGGCATATAGAAAAGTCTGGGCTGTGTTAAAAATAATCCTGTTTTCTTCTTTATTAATTCCTTTTGTATGGAAAGGAAAACAACAGGCGTGGCTATTTCTAACCATATGCCTATTGATCAATTGCAAAACTCCCTGAGGAAAAAACCGGACATATTTTTTTATTATCCTGGTTAAAAAAGACTGCTGGTTGCAATTATTAATATTGGCAAGATTCCCATGCTGAAAAGAACAGTAACCATCGAGATTATAACATTTTTCATTTAGAACAAAAGCTTCCATATTTAGCTCTCCTGGAGCCGAATCTTTCAATGCTTTTATCTCTTCTATATTCAAATGTCGATGCAGGATAATCCGTGATATCCCAAACTCTGCATATAGCTCAATCGCCCGGGAATTAAAAACTGTCGCACAAGAACTCAAATATAGCTTTATTTTTTTAAATTTATCCCTAAGCATTAATATCAATCCCAAATCTGCTACGAGTAAAGCGTCTACACCGCAATTTAGGGCTTCCTCAGCCTGACGCATGACTGCCAGAGATTGATTTTCATTATAAAATTCATTCAAAGTCAATATTAAGGGAACACTGTGGCGGTGGGCTATTTGGATTGCTTGCTTTAGCTCTGTTAAGTTGTTTAAGTTTGAAAATATATTTTCTCTCCTATTCAAACACGCCGAACTCGCATATTCCTGCCATTGAGTTTGGTCTATTAAACCGCAGTATAACTCATCCGCGCCTGCGCTGATCAGGCCTTCTATCTCATTAAGTCGGTTTAAAGGTGCTACTATTTTCATATCTTTTCCAGGCCCTTTCTATCAAAAGAGGCTTTGTCCCTGGTTAAAATTTTTAATAAGATTACCGAGATAACCGGTATTACCGCTAATAAAGCAAGTTCCTTAAACAATAGCCAACAGATAAGAACAAGAAACATTATTACTGTCAGGGGGATTTTTTTTATAGCCAGCAATATAAGAAATAACAACGGAAAAAGCGATATAAGTAATTTTACATCTTTTGCCTTGGTTAAATCAAAAAACACCAAAATAAACAACAAAAGAAAGGTAATTAACATCGGCAATAATTCTAGCCATTTATGCTTTAAAAAACGCGGTAAACCGGGCAATCTGGCTTCTGCATAATCAAAGCGTAATGAACTCGTAAAAGCAAGAATAAGCATGGCTATTAAAGCTGTATATTCCACACTTACTCTAACAGATTCGGGCTTAAAATCTGCTGTAAGACTATGTAGAAAAGGAATGAGAAAAAATATCCCTTTCCAACTCATTTTTCTGAATTTCGAACAATTAATCAAAAAATAAGGAGCAAATAAATATTGGGTGGGAAAATGCATCCAGGTTATTATTGTGATAAAAGGAACGCCCACTAAAAATCTAGCCATTCTTATGTCTTCCATAGTCCAGCGCCACCAGCCAATACCGATTGCTGTAGCTTCCACCGCATAACCAATACTTGCCGTTACCAAACCAATTAGAAGTAAGATAGAAAAAATATACCCTTTCCCAAAACTCAGCCTCTGAGAAATTTTATCGGCAATATACCAAGCTAAACAAAAAGTAAAAACCCAGCCAAACATTGCCAGAAAAGTATTTACAATAACCGAGGAATGACCTTTTAGAAATTCATATGGCATAGCCGGATTTTTTGTCCATATACCATTTATACGCATAGGGCCTTCTTTTAGCGAAGCGATAAAAAAAGCGAAAAAGAAAAAATTAAAGGTCGCCCTTGTTCCGTACTTAAAATACGCATACAATATAAATACGCCTATACTCAAAATACATATTAGAATTGTAAAGATTACGCTCATCGGATCAATTCCTTAAGATTTTAGATCAATTAATTTTGACCTGTTTAAAAATGCCAATATAACGATGGTTATAAAAATTATAATCCGCTGGCAAAATACCGCCGTTTCACTGCCAAAAAGCCTTATCGTCCAAAGATGAATAAAGGGCAGCAGAAAAAAGATCATTTTCCAATTTTTATCCTTCCACTGGGAGCATTCAATTAAAAAGTAAGCGGCTAAAAAGAAAAAACTAAAATAAAATCCCTCCATAAAAGGATGCCTCGGATGACCGATTAAAAATATATCATTGGGAATAATGGGAACAAGCCATTTCTGCCAGTCAACTATACTTATTATTTTTACAATTGGGCACAAAATAACACTAATTACTAAGGAGCTCAAAAATAATGTAAGAAAAAGTCGTTTTTTGAAAATATCAAAACATTGTAAGATTTTTTCGGCTATAAACCAACCAAGATAAAATAATGACATCCATCCCAACAAAGTAATTACGGCAATAAAAAAAGTAAAAATAGCTTTAGGCTCAGGCGAAACTGAATATAACAACCGGTCCATATCGGCTGGTTTATCTGCTAGCGTCAAGGAAAACAGGATAGGGCTTATATCCCTCCAGATCCAAAACAAAATATAGAAAAAAGAAAAAAAGAAAAAATTAAAAGTTAACCTGGACCCTCTCCTGAGACAACAATCCCGTATAAAAAATACAAGAGCTGATAATATAAGGATATTTAAAGCAATTAATATTGGCAACATTTTATAAATTTATTTAAAATAATATACTTGCATTCCCCTGAATTCCTCTATTTTAAGGATCAAATCATCCGCGTGCATATCCATCCATTTTTTTAGTTTCTGAGAAACAAAGGGAGAATCACCCCAATGCGAACAAATAATCCAAATACCGGAATTTTCATCTTTTTTAAGCCCTTCTATGTCTATTGTCTGATAATCAAGTGACTCTTTCAAACACACTGCCGAATATCTATCGTTTTCATCTATATCATCGCCAAAAGAATTGTCTAAATAAAGTTTATTTTTTAGATCAGGAGAACAATAATATTCAAGCGATGGCCAAAAACTATGATGCGAAAGGACTATAATATCTCCTTTGTGATATTTTAAGATAATATACTTCATTGCCTCTTTAAATTGTTTCTTTATAGAAACTACCCCGATAGAAGACCTAAAACTATTCCCATAATAATAATTTTTTAACGATATTGTAATTAAAATAACGGATGAAAATATTACCAGGGCCAGAATAACTTTATTCTTATGGAAAAACTCAATCCCTTTTGACAATATAATATAATAAAAAAAAGAAACAGTAATTAACGTACGATCTAAATATATCGGCCGTATTACTTTTGAAAAAACCAAGATTATTACTGGAATAAATAAATAACTTAGCGATATCAATAACCTTTCTTTAGGGTTCCAGCCGGGACTGCTTTCATCTGTTAAGCTAAAAGATACCATTGCCCATATGCCGCAAAAAAATAGACCGGCTATCAAAAGCCCTGGAAATATAAAATTCAAATTCAAAGTATAGTAACCTAGGGTAAAATTCCCAAATATATGAAATATGTCCTCTACTGAAACTGGAGGAATCCAAAAATTATTCGTAACCCTTCTCAAATGTTCAATACAAACAAACATCCAAGGGATAAACAATAAAAAAATCACAGACTGCGCAATTATCCATTTCTTAAATAAATCCTTGCTATATTTTTTGTAGCTAAATATCATAAATAAATTTTGGGCAAAAATATTTATGAAACCAAAATAATGCGTATAAACACTAAGTGTCGTAAAAAGTATGTACCCTAACCACAATCCAATTTTATTTTCTTTTATTATTTTAATAAAAAAGTAGAGAGATACTAACGATAAAAGAAAAAACAGCGAATAACTTTTAACTTCCTGAGCATAATATATATGAAAAGGTGAAACAGTAATAAAAAAGGCTGTATATAAAGCTACGCGTTTATTAAAAATCAGCTTTACAGTTTTATAACCAACAATAATACTGAATGCGCTAAAAATTACGGAAGGGATTCTGACTAATTCTTCACTTTGCCCTAAATATAACCAAAAATGCATAATCAACCGATATAATGGCGGATGAATTCCTTCAGTATTAACCTGAAATAAAGCCGCAAGAGTTTTTTGCGCCTCAAGTAAAACAAGTGCTTCATCGTACCATAAAGATTTTGAACCTAAACAGCAGGCTCTTAGCAATAATCCCAGTAAAAACAAAATAATAATACCCAAATTATCTGACAATATTTTTTTAAAATTATTCATATTATTTTAACTAACGTAAAAATAGGATATTAAATTAAAACCCTTAATTAAAAGAATAAGAAAACACCATATTTACGCCTGCCTTTATATAATTTAATAATTGCCTGAAGCTTTTTAACCTTAAGATAATCTTAATAATGCGTAAAGGGTGCAGGTAAAAACCTAAATTACCTTTTTTTACATATTGCGTAATAATATTCGCGGGTAATTGTGTTTTGGCGATAGCCGGAAAATCCTGTTTATCATCAAGAATAAAACAACGCCAATAATCCTCTTGATGATTACTTAAATAATCTTTATACAATTGCGTACCCGGAATTATAGTAAACCTGGAAAATTGGACAAAGTCAAATCCCACTTTCCTGGAAAATCGTATAGTATTATTTATTGTGAAACGGGTTTCACCGGGTGAGCCTAACATAAAAAAACCAAAGGAAGATATCCCTGCTTTCCTGGTTAAATTTACAACATCCTGGATTTGAGAAACAGATATAACCGGCCTTTTTAAATTTTTAAGAATTAGCTGGTCCGTTGATTCTATCCCATACATAATCATTTTACAACCGCTGGCGGACATCTCTTTCAATAATTCTCCATCGACATAATTAATATGGGACCTAGTAACCCAGGTAAAATTCAATTTTTTTGCTCTCATTCTTTGACATAGATCAATGGTTCTTTCTTTGTTTGCACTAAATATAGAATCATAAATATCAAGTTCCCTGATATCAAAGCGATAATAGCATTCTATCATTTCTGCAATTACATCTTCAATCTTTCTTAGCTGAAGTTCTCCGCATAAGCAACAATAAATGCATTTAAATGAGCATCCTTTGCTTGTAATCAAAGCGGTAAAATTTTTTTTAGAAGAAAATGGGGAATAATATTTATGATTTGGCAAGAGCTCTCTGGCTGGGAAAGGCAACGCATCAATACTTTTTGGCGCTTCTTTCTTTTCATTAATAACTACATTTCCACCTATACGAAAACATAAACCGGGGATGTTGGAGAAATCCCCTTGATTATTAAAAACTTTTAAAAATTCGGGAAGTGAATCCAGTCCACTGCCAATAATAGCGAAGTCGATTTCTTTATGCTGCATTACCTCCCAAGCATATAAATCTAGTAACGCTCCCCCGATTATTACAGGTATATTTATTATTTTTTTTACCACGCCAATCCAGGAAGTTACATTATGAAAAGAACTGGTAGTAACTGTAAATCCCAATAGATCCGGAGAAGAATCTTTTATCTTTTTTATAACCTCGCTTAGATCAAGATTTAATATATTCCCATCTATAATGACTGCTTGATGACCTGCTTTTTTAATGATTGCAGCAACATAAGCTAAACTAAGTGGAGGATAACGCATAATCTGCTCATACCCACCTATGCCAAAAGATTTCTTTTGGTACTTATCAAACTGAGGATATATTAAAGCTATTTTCATTTTTGATTATTTAACATCTTTTTATTTATATATTATTAAATAAAAATATAATGAAACGCCTGAATATGTTTTTATCAAATCTACTACCGCATAACCGCTTAAAACATCCTGATCTAACTTTTCTTTTGAGATAAATATATATTTTACATTTTTCAATAAGTTTACAGTTTTAAGAGTTACTACATCAAACACGTTGTTATTTAAAATACTCCTCTCTTCATTACCATCTGCGTAAAAATCAATATAACCCGGCAAATACATCCATATTCTGCGGATTATCTTATCAGTTATCAACGCCCCCGGAACAATGCATACCTTCGTAATATCTCCCTGTCGCATATAAGCGTTTAACCATCCGGCAGCATCTTTAACTAGATTCTCCTGTTCGCTGGACATGGAATCATTAACAACTGTATGGTCATGCTGTAATTGGAATATCTGAAACGCCATAATAATAATTAATATACTTATAGCGCCTGCCAAAATTAACTTATTACGAAAATTATATCTACGCGATAGCCTGTCTATTGTTTTCCCGGCATATAAAGCAGCTATCGGAACCGATGGCATTAGAATTCTTATTTCTCGGCAAAACATGCCACCCGAATCCAAAAAATGCAATATTTGGAAAATTATTAAGAAAAAAACATGCGCGATAAAACAAATCTTCAGAAACCTATATCTCCTATCATTTAAAGTGGCAGCTATTCCTATCACAGATAATATTATTAAAGGATGAGCTATAAGGATACCAATCAGACTGCCTAAACCTTGAAAAGAAGTCATGGAATTACCAGGATCTTTGTCTGGAAGATAAAAAATAAACTTACTAATCCCAAGCCCTAATAACTGGCTATTAAGCATAATCCAGAAAAGTGTCGGCAAAAAAAGGAAAACCAGGTGTTTAATCCTAACTTGTTTATGGAGCAAGTAAACCCAAATAAATACATATAATAAACCTTCTTGCCGGATTAAGGGTAAAAATGCAATTACTAAAATAGAAAAACTATACCTCTCTTGATATAGTAAATAAATTGCCAATATAATAAAAAAAGAATACATTACTTCGGATAATGTGGACAAAGACAGAAGAAAATAAACCGGAAAGGTAACTAACAATATCATAGTCAGGTATGCAGCGAACTTCGAAAAGGATAACAACCGTGTCAGCTTATAGGTTAGAATAATAATGCCGCCGGAAAATAGCACATTCATTATCCTAAGAGAGGACATCCCAAAAGGTAAAATATTATAAAACAACCCCGCAATGAACATATAGCCTATCTTGCAATAATAATTCAATGCAATTACCGGATTAAATAGTAATGTTTTTACATGGCAATATCTGAATATATCATCAACCTGGTATAAAAAAAACCTATCCAAGAGGCCTGCCCTGCGGATATCACTGATAAACCAAACCAAACCAAACAAAACCACCTCAATAATGGTTATGGTCAACCAAGGAAATAGCTTTAATTTAGATTTATACAACAAATTTGGCATATCTGGCTTCCTAATTTATCGTTATATTAATGCCATTGATATCCTTGTCTTTTACAATCACAGGATTACTAATATAAGCAGCCCTAGGACAGAGAGGAGAATTTCCGCTACTTACCCCCTCTGGAATATTTATGGCAATAATACAAACTTTGCCAATATCAAGAGGCACCTTTACACTAAAATCTCCAGGCTTACCTAAAGAAACTCTGGCAATATCCGGAGGAAGGCGAATTTTTTTAAAATGCTCCGGGCTATAAATACAAACAACTATTTTTCCATTTTTATATTGAGCAGATAAAATTTTACCTGATAACTTGATAGTTTCGCCTTGATAATCATCCATTAAAAGTTTATTTGTTTTTAAAATAATATCATAATGTAGAATATCATCCTTTCCTACTTTTATAGGATCCGATATAAAGTAGGCAAACGATTCATGAAGGGAACCCTTATTTCTTGCGCATATATGTATATTATTATAATCCTTGGGAATTTTCAGTTTATAATGGCCTGGACCGGATAAATAAGTTAGCCCTTCTTGCCAGGGCATTCCAAGTTTTAATTTTGTAGTCCAGTAGAGCTCTATGCTTCCTTTTTTAAATTCATCATAAATAATTTCTCCTGAAATAGTAACATCCGGTTTAGGCTGCCGGTAAAAAAATAAAAATATCAGTGATAGTAGTAATAACAGTAAAAAAACAAATTTCATTTTTTTTATTAACATTTTTATATTCTTCCCGCTACTAAATTATTTATTAAAACACTCCCTCGATAAAACAGCGGCTATTTATCTGCTAACAATCTACTCCCTTCCGGATTACAATGACTAAGATCTCTTTTCACCATAATGCTTTTTTTAATTTCTTTATCACCGTAAGAAAATACTTCTGAGAATTTTTTTTAATCCAAAGGTTTTAATCAGGCTGAACAGCCTCAGCGGATTAGAATAATACCGCAGATATCCTAAAAACTGGTATCTTTTAAGATCTCTTTCCCTGATATCCTTCAAATCAATAGGAACAGTAATATTTTTAGAAAAATTGATCCAGCATATTTGCTTAAAGACACTCTCATTTTTTGATGCTTGCTTAAAGATATCTGTTCCCGGGTAAGGAAATAAGATGTTTATCGAGAGGTAATCCGGCCCCAGAGACCTTGCAAACGAAATGGTCTTTTTTATATCCGGCCTGGTCTCAAACGGGTAACCGATAATTACGCTTATATGTGTAATAATGCCATTTTCCTTTAAACACTTTGTAATACTGCGCATATTATTAATGCTGATATTTTTATTCATTCTGCTTAATGTAACTTCAGATCCTGACTCTACACCAAGCATTATTCTATTAAATCCCGCTTCTTTCATTTTCTCAATTAAATTACTATCCAAAAGATCCGCCCTTGTAGAGCATCCAAAATTTATATGTTTACTTAACCTACTATTTATTATTTCCTGACAGAATCTTAGTGTACGTTCCCTATCAAAAGTAAACACCTCGTCTAATATTGCGAAATTCTTTGCCCGGTATTTATTAAAATTTGAATCTATCTCCTCTAATACATTATCTATCATTCTCTGCCTAACTTTTTTGCCGTGCAAATCATAGCAAAAAGTACAGCTATACGGACAGCCTCTCTGAGTGATCAACGGTAATTCCAATGTATTACCAGAAAATTTAATAAGAGGACTGTAGTTTTTATAGCCAGCCAGGCCCCAGTCAGGAAACAAGAGAGAATCTAGGTCATCAATAAATAAGTTTTCTCTACCAATGACATTTTTCCCGTTTTTGCGGCTATAAACCCCATTCAGGCCGACAGCCTCTTTATCATTGTCCAGATATTCCAAAAGCATCGGAAAACTCTTTTCTCCTTCTCCGGCTATAACAAAATCAATATTGCCGTTCTCCCGCAAAGCCTCCTCAGGCAAGGCAGACACGTGCGATCCTCCTAAGATTATTTTCAGGCCATTGTTTATGCGCTTTAAAATATCCGCAATTTCAAAAGCGCTTACAATATTTTCCGTATAGGCGGAAATCCCCACATAATCAGGTGAAAATTCGTTTATTGTTTTTATGAATTCATCATAACCAAGCTGATTAATGAATAAATCCAAAACCTTAACTTCATATTTATTTTTAGGGAGATTTGAAGCAATATAAATAAGGCCGGTCGGATAATAATGATATGTAGACTTAGAGTATCGGTACTTCTTGGTTAAAAAATAAGGATTTATTAATAGAACTTTGCGCAATTTAATCCTTAAAAGGGTTTATTTTCCAGCTTTTCAAGTAATTTTTAAATAATAAAAAGGCGCCAAAGATCAAATCAGATAGAGAAAAGGTTCTCTGGATTAAATGTTTTAAGATAATCCTGGGCCGCATATAAAAATCAAACATGCCTTTTCTTTGAAGATCAGTTAACTTTTGCTTGGTTATGGCATTGGAACTGTAAATTATTTCACCACCCCAGCTTGACCAATCATGCCAGCTGGTGAATTTATTATCTATTTTATCAATACTACCTATCCTGTCTTTATTTTCTTCAAAAAATATAGACCCTGGAAAAGGAACGGCTATATTGAATTTAATCAAATCAGGGTCTAATTCCTTGGCAAATTTGATTGTCTGACGGCAGGTATCCTGCGTATCCGGAGGTAACCCCAGCATGAATAACCCCAAACTACGGATATTGCATTTTTTTGTATACTCCATTGCCTTTCTTGCCTCATCCAAAGTAGTCTTTTTGCCTGTATAATCAAGGACCTTTTGATTGCCTACTTCAAAACCATACATAATTAAGTAAAGATTAGCCTCCTTCATCCGCTGCATCAACTCTAAATCCACCATATCCACGCGCGTCTCGGTAAACCATTTTATTTTCTTATGTAGTTTACGCCGGATAAACTCATCACAAAACTCCAGACCCGAATCTTTGGAAAAAGGAAAATAAGCATCCGTAAAACCTATGTATTTCATATTAAATTCATCATAAAGATATTCTATTTCATCAACGACTTTCGGTATTTTTCTATAGCGCGGTTTCTTATAAAATTTATCCTGTGAACAAAATAAACAATTGTAAAGACAACCTCGTGAGGCCTGCACAGGCAAAACAAGGCTATTGTAAATCCCTAACATAGGATATCTTCTATAATAGCTTAGATTCAAAGAATGCCAGTCAGGATAAACAAGCGAGTCTAAATCTTCAATGATCTCTCTGTCAGGATTGTGCATAATCTTCCCATTATGGAGAAAACTAATCCCTTTAATACCTTCAAGTTTTAAGTTTTTATCCAAGGCAATGGCTGTTTCTAAAAAAGATTCTTCCCCTTCTCCTTTCACAACAATATCGGCAAAACCCTGGGTTAGGAGTTCTTGCGCAAAAAGCGTGGGATGAATATTACCCAATACGATCTTTGTAGGTATCCCGGCATGTTTTATTCCGCTAACCAGCCTCTTTACATTGCTCATCGCCGTGGTAAGACAGGAAAATCCTACAATCTGGGGGGAAAAATCGGATATTTTCTTAATCAATGCTTCATTAGTTATGCCGCTGGCATATTGGTCTTCTACCAAAACTTCTAGATTATTATTTCTTAGCACTGCCGACAGAGATGCTAGCCCAAGCGGCGGCAAAGGCGTGACCGAACGAAAATAAGTACTGCTTAATCTCGCTAAATCAGACATTGGATTTATTAACGCTATTCTCATGAAAATTTCCTTCTCAAATATAATTTATTTAAAATATCTGAACATATCTCCTGAAACAATACTTTTTAGACAACTTTTATAATATTCTTTAGTTTTACTGTTTAAGTATGGATCTGTAATACGGACTGCTTGCGTACTAATATCATCGCAATAATTACATTGCTGGCATAATTTCTTAGCGCATTCCATTTTCATTATATTTTCGATAAAACCGTTCAATTTTTTATTATCAATGTAGATAAAATTATTAAACAATCCTGTTAATTTTTTTAATTTGAAAATATTAACTGTAAATGGACGAAAAAAATATTTAAGCTTAGGGAAAAAATCAGCGTTTAAAAATATCTTATTCTTTGCGGGATTAGGAAATAAATCCAGTAAATTACCTTCATAATTACGCTGGCTATAAGATTTTACAATGGATAATATTTCATCTGTGGGCATGCCTCTATCTATTATTTTAAAATAATCTACGCCTAATTTCTCATAGTGGCATACATCTTCAGGCCTTATCCAGGTGCTACGTATATAATTCACAGGTTTAACCATCTGTAGATAACGGCATTGTATACGGCAATAATCTATGACAAATCCTCCGCAAGAATGACCCGATTGAGAAGCATGAGAAGCGACATTAGCGTGATACCTGTAAAAAGGGCACTTATATAAACAATTTGCATTCAAAATAAGCTTTAACTGACATTTCACGCTATCCCTTATATGTTTTAGCATAGAAAAATCCCTATTTGCATCAACATTAAGCAGGGTAATCCTCTTAGCGCCTAAATCCTCCCAGTATCGCGCCTTAATAGCTGTATTAACACCGGCTAAAGTAGAAACATATATCTTTACTTGCGGGGAATACTTCTTAACCAGTTCCAGAAGATAAGGGGTGCCTACTGTAATTGAATCTACTCCTAAGCTAGTAGTCCACTCAATAAGCTGAATTATTTTTTTCCGGCCGATAGAAGTCCACTCCCTATTATCAAGGCAGCTGCTGTTTAAAAGATAATTAAATTCTAACCTATATTCATGCGCCTTTTTAACATTATCGGCAATCTTCTTTTTGAACGTAAAAGGTGTCTGGAAAGAATGTTTTCCCCCGCCGATAAAATCAGCAGTTAATTTACCATAAAGCTCCACAACTTCAGGATACCTGCCCAATTGTGGAATAAGATCATCTTCTCCGTTAAAAGGCACTGACAACTTCATTTAATTCCCTTTCATATTTATTCATTAGATTCAGGCGCCTCAGATTATCAATTGTTGTAACCTGCTTAGCAATCATAGCGCAATAACCACAAACCTGACAAGATTTCAAACTGCAATCTTCTTTCATGAAATATTCTAAAAAACCATCCAATTTTTGGTTGTCGATATATATACCGGACTCATCCTCTGACTTATCAAAAAAAAGATCTATCAGATTACCTTCGTAACGCCTAAAACTATAGGCTTTTAGTGTTTTCATTACACCTGCGGTATTCATGTTCTGATTAGCGATTTTTATACGCTTGATCCCCAGTTCTTCATAATAGTGTAAATCTTCCGGCCTTATCCAGCCGGAACGTATAAACTCAGTAGGTTCTTTTATCTTTATATAATTACATTTCGCTAAACAATAATCAATTGTGCCTTTTTGCCGGTAATTAGAAGTCTGGGAAAAATGTGAATGTACCGCGGCATGATATGTCCAAAATGGGCATTCATTTAAACAAGAAAGGTTAGCAATTAATTCTAACTGGCATCTTATATCCTCCCGAATCTTACGCAATAATGTAAAATTACGGGTAATCCCAGATACTGCCGATAAAGTTATCCTGTCTGCGCCTAAATCATCCCAATATCTAGCCCTTTCCAGAGAATCTACTCCACCCAGCATTGATACATAAACCTTTAACTCGGGGTAATTATATTTTATGAATTCCAACAAATACGGGATAGAAACACTAACAGCATAGACATTATTTTCGACAAGCCATTCCAGTAGCTTTCTTAATCTTTTTTGCCCGGAAATGGTCAGTTCCTGATTCCCTATACAAGTAGTATCCAATAAATAATTAAATTTTAGTCCTTTATGATAAACTTTTTTAAGATAGGATATAAACTGTGACTTAGAAAATCCGGAAGGCGCAGTTGAAAAACATCCCTGGCCAATACCATCTTGATCAAGGCTGCCATAAAATTCATCAACTTGAGCCGTATCTACTGCATCTAACAGGTCAAGCTGCCAATTAGCAGAAATACTAAATTTTGTCATTATGTTTTTGCCTCCCGGCATCATATATGTTTATTGTAGGATGATATAATGGGCTATACATAAAAGAAGGAACCGGCTTGCGTATGCGAGGCTTAAATTGCTTGATCAGTAAAAATCTTTGATCTATAAAATCATAGAGCGGTTGTACATCCTGCGGCCTATCTTTAGTACTGTTAATAATAATAAAATCAAAATTATTTTTATCAAGTAGCTCCTGGTAATCTGTTTTCTTGTGCCATTTGATAATCTCTATATTATAAGGAGCTTCCATCAAACCCAGGAAACTAAAAGGATAATCATCGCCAAATCCGTCCATAAGAAGCCTGTTTTTAAAAGAAATGTTGTTGCGCATCCAGTCTTGCGCCAAGATTCTGGTATCCTTCTGATTAATCCAGCGGATATAATAAATAGAACTACAAAGGGTGGGTAAAATAAAGCCTAGAATGATTAAGCAAATAACTCCAAATCTGATTTTTTCAAGTGGTTTGATTCGGCTGATAGTATTTACACAGACCCTTAAAAATTGAGCTGCTAATAACAAAATAAATGGAATAATTGGTAACAAATAAAGCGCAGGGCTGTTTCTAAATCTCCCCATGATGAGGTAATAAGTCAGGGGAAATGATAAAATTAAAATATCTTTTTTTGAGTGGCGCCAAATGCTTAAAATAAATCCGCAGATTGATAAAATAAATACCCCGCTGCCTAAAATATTAAAGAGCACGTATGGATAGTGAACCCACCCCTGTTTATTTGCCATCGGATTAAAATAGAATCCCACTGTGTGCATATTAAACTCACTCTTAAAAGTTTTCAAAAAATTTATAAAATCTAATATTATAAAAGGGTTGAAAATTAAAAATGTTAAACAAGCAAAAAATAGCGCCAAAAATAGATTCCTATTTATAAAATACGCTTTATTTTTTAGGTTTAAGAAATGGACCAGTAGAAAAGGCATTATGATTAAAATTGCATTATATTTAGTCGCTGTCGCCAAACCTATAAACAAACCTATTAATATATAATCAACTTTTCTAGTTTGGTCATTATTGTATAACTTACAAATAAATAAAAAATCCACCAAAATCAGTAATGACATTAACATATCCGGTTTAAGGACAAAAGACCAGGCGATATACATAGGATCTATTGCTAATAATAAAGCAGCAATAAGACCCGTATAAGAATCAAAGAGTTTTTTCCCTATAGCATAAAAAAGAATAATGTTGAATACACCAAAAATAGCAATCAGAGTTCTACCTATCAGTATATAACTAAAAAATGGGCCTAGGTTTGACATATTTGCTACGTAAGGCAAAATGAATAATTTAAAAAAAGTAAATATGGGCAGCAATATATAATATATGAGACCAGGATATACAAAATCGTGAGGATTCAGATCAGAAATGTTTAAATTCAAAACAATAGTATTAACTAAGCCTTCGTCAATAGAAATAAAATGAGGCAGGCCATTAAAAACATTGGGAATTCTCAAAACAACTCCTAAGATAACAATACAAAATAAAACCCACTTTATATTTTTCTCTTCTTTTATTTTAATTAAAGGCATATTCAAATAATTTTGCTCCCATTTGTATTTTTTTCCTTAATTCTTTTAGAGAACCTAAACTAAACAGCTTTTTTAAAAAATACTGCGGACGAAAATAAAAACGCCTATAAGCATATTTCAAAAACCAATATAACTCTTTCTCTGAGAGATGTTCTTCCCAAAAATAAAGGTTAGTTTCAACATTTGGCTGCTTTGCAAATTCGCTCCAAAAATCATTTTTAAAAATATTCCCTTTCAATCCCATTTTATATAACTCTGTGTCAGGAAATGGCATAGTTATAGAAAAGTGGGTATAATCCGGATTCAATCTGATTGCAAAATCAATTGTTTCTAATATTTGGCTCCTCGTCTCTGTTGGAGATCCGATCATGAAATAAGCCAAAGTTTCAATCCCCGCTTCCTTTGCCGCCCTGAAAGCCTCTTGGACTTGGTTAAGAGTAATTTTTTTATTCAATACAGAAAGTATCTGTGAAGTTCCTGCTTCGACACCAAATTGAATCCTCTCGCAACCTGCTTCTTTGAGTCTCCTAAACATAGAAATATTCACAATATCTACTCTTGTCCTGATGCTCCAGCGAATTTTTAATTTACGCTTTATAATATCATTGCAAATATCAAATGTTCTTTTTTCATCCAATGTAAATACCTCATCATAAAAAAATATATCTTTTATACCTAAGTTTGAACACTCTTCCATTTCAGAAACAACATTGCCACTGCTGCGAAATCGGATGCCTTTCCCCATATGCCCATGATAACAGAATATACAATTATACGAACACCCTCTACTGGAAATCATGGTAGTCGAAATATGACCGCTAGTTAATATATTACGATAACGTTCAAGGGGAATAATTTTACGATCTGGAAAAGGGAGAATATCTAAATTATGGATAACTTCAGGCGGAGTTGTTTTCATTACTTTCAACCCCTCTCTATAAACAATCCCTTTTATATTACTCAAGCTAATCTTCTTCTCTAACGCATTAACCAACATAGAAAAAGTAATTTCTCCTTCTCCAAGGATGAGAGAATCAATGTTATTATTAAGCATAGTTTCATCAGGGTATATATTTACATGCGGCCCCCCCAGAGTAATATGAATATTTGAATCAATTTCTTTAACTTTCCGCGCTATCAAAAACACATCCAACAAATTAAATGTATTAGTATGCAACCCAATAATATCAGGTTTATTTTCTATAATCTTATTTTCCAACTGAAACACATCGATATTTTCTGCTTCCATATCCAAAACAGTCACCATATGCCTAGATTCATTTTTCAAAAAAGCAGCTATATAAAGAATACCCAGCGAAGGGAATAACACAGCTTCTTTATCGATTTCATCGGGAAAATTAGATTTAATTACTTGTCTATGCCGAGGATTGATAAGTAAAATTTTCATTGATTCCAGAAGTATGAAAAAATCATTTTGATAATCATGAGGTCATTCCTATATTGATTTTAATCAAAATCAAAAGTGCCGAAAATAATCTTTTGAATTCTGCCAGAGATTTTATTTTCCTAATATGGCGGAGGATTGTTTTAGGATGAAAATAGAAAATGCGATAAGCCCTACGCTGTACGCCCTTTAATTTTCCGAGACTTTGATACGCCTGGGGAATAAAAACTTGTCCTCTGAAATCAAATTGCGAATAATCCCACTCCCTAGTTAATCTTCCCAAAGACTGGAATTGTTCATGATCTTCATGCCATTTAGCTATAAAAAACTGAGCATAACAAAGACCTAGCTGAACTGCAAATTTGGCAGAGTTAATAACATCTACGGGGCGTTCATTAGGAAGACCTATAAGAAACGATCCGGTTGTCTCAATGCCGGATTCACGAGCACATTTTATAGCTTTTTTAACCTGTTCAATAGTAATCCCCTTATCTATCGTCTCTAGTAAAAACTGAGAGCTGCTTTCAATACCAAAAAGAATATTCCAACATCCAGCAAGTTTCATAATATTAAGCGCTTCCTTATTTACATTATCAACCCTAGCTAAACATGACCAGCGAAACGCAAGCTTCCTGTTTTTAATTTCTTGATAAAACCTGTTCAGCCATTTTATATCAGTATTAAAATTACTATCATGAAATTGTACTTCTGAATAGTTATTTTTTTTAATTGCGTATTCTATTTCCGAGACTATATTCTCCGGCGATCTAGATCGGTAAGGGGAAGAAGCGACCACAGAAATTTCTTCGCAAAAAACACAGCGATTCCAGAAACATCCTCTTGTCGTAGTAATAGGATAGGCCTTAGATATTTTATATCTATGGGGGAAAAAATAATACCGATCCAAATCTATTAAATGCCAGGCAGGAGGCAAAAGACGATCAAGATTATCTATTATCCTGGGTACACCAGTAATAGAAAAATTTCCGGTAGCCTGCTTGCGCATTAAGCCTTGTATACGATTAGAATCCTCTTTTTTATCAATATGTTGAGCCAACTCAACCATTATTTCTTCGGGATCGCCAAGAAGTACATAGTCAACGTCTGGTGCTCCGGCTATCAAAGTATCAATAATACCTTTTTTCCCTATTCCGAAAACACATACGGGAATCTCTGGAAAATATTTTTTCAGAAAATTAATGAGCTTAATATCTATTGCAATGGGAGGACATCGGCTTACGTCGGCCGGACATAATCCTATCAGGGAAGGGCGCGCTTGCCGAACGAAATCTCCTATTTCAGTAAGATTTGCTCCCTCAAGAAAAGCATCGTAAGCCTTTACTTTAAAACCAGCATTTTCAAGAGACGCGGCAACAGATAACATGATATACGGCGGATAGCGCGGGTAGAGCTTTCTTTTATTTTCTAAAAAAAGCGGCGGGACAATAAGCAATATATCCATAAATTATCAGAATAGATTTCGTTACAAATCTTTAATACAATAATTATACCCTCACAAAGCTTTGGGAGTCAATATAAATAAAACTATGCAATCTTCCTAAACATAAGTAAGTGTGATATAATCGACTTTGTCAATATAGCTTCGAGCCTTCTTAAAAAATAAATATGGAATCAGGGTTTTAGATTTATTTACCTAATGGAATATCGCACAAAATTTTTATAAAATATGGGTAAACTTTTCGAACCAGTCAATGCTTTATCAATAGACCTTGAAGAATGGTATCAGACAGAATTAATGAAAGATGTGTATACTCCAAAAGATAGTTTAATAGAACATCCTACTGAAATATTGTTGAATATTTTGAATAAGTATAATACTAGGGCAACTTTTTTTATAGTGGGAGAGGTCGCAAAAAATAATCCAGAATTAATTAAGCTGATCCACAGAGAAAAACACGAAATAGCTATTCATGGCTTTACCCATTCCAGGCTAGAGGATATTGGCCCCGAAGGATTCCGGCATGAATTAATGGAATGTAAAAATGTTTTAAGGAAAATTCTTGGAGATATAGAAATAAAAGGTTTCCGGGCGCCAAGCTTTTCTTTAAATCAGAATACGAATTGGGCCATAGATATATTAAAAGAATTTCAAATAAAATATGACTCAAGCCTTTTTCCTGCAAAGAATTATCTTTATGGCACTAATGGAATACCTCTGAATATATACGGAATAAACAGCGATAATATAAAGGTTGCTGACGTAAAAAGTTCCTTGAAAGAATTCCCTATAACTGCTTTCGAATTCTGGAGGTTCAGATTTCCCATTTCAGGCGGTTTCTTTTTAAGACTAATCCCCATTCGCATACAAACAATGTTTTTAAAATTGATTAACAAGCAACGACCTTTTATAATATACATTCATCCCTGGGAGTGTTCACAAGATACGCCCAAAATTAAATTAAACTGCTTTTCTAGCTTCATATTTTATTACAACATAAAATCTAGCCTTAGCAAGCTGGAAATTTTGTTAAAAAATTTTAAATTTGACCGAATCGATAATGTTCTAGGAGTATAGTTATGAATATTCTGGGGATTACGGGCCTAGGAGTAGACCCGGCTGCCTGCCTCACACAAGATGGGAAATTAATAGCCATGGCAGAAGAAGAACGTTTTAATCGAACCAAGGGTTCATTTGGCCTTCTCCCTGAGAGAGCCACGCGATTTTGCCTTGATTATGGAAAACTTTCTCTAGATGATATCGATTATATCGTCTTTCCCTGGGATACTTATCGATATAAATTCTATATGCCGTATTTTTTCTTGCATACTTACTTACGACGATCACCTAAGTTTCAAACCGATACATTCATCCCAAAATTAACGGAACTATTAAAATATCAGCCTGCCAATATTAAAAACACAATAATAACTATGCTGCGTAAAGCAGGAATCAGAGGAAAAGTCCCTCCGATTGAATTCGTTCCACATCACCTGGCCCATGCCGCAAACACTTTTTATTGTTCGGGTTTTGATCAAGCTTACATACTTGTCATCGATGGCAGTGGTGAAGATAAATGCACAACTATTTTTAAAGGTGACGGACTAGAAATTAAAGAAAAAAAATGTTTTAAAATCCCCGATTCACTCGGATGGTTTTACCAAAGCATAACTGAGTTTCTCGGTTTCCTACCAAATAAAGATGAAGGCAAAACAATGGCCCTTGCCTCATACGGTAAATACAACCAAGAGATATATTCCAAATTTAAAAAGATGATTTCTTTTAATGAGAGAGGCAATTACAAATATAACGCCAGCTATAGTTTTTTAGGCAAACATATCCAGGGCACAGTCTATAGTGAAAAAATGGTCAAATTACTTAAAAATTCCCGTTATTATTCTGAGGCAATCCAACAGGTGCATAAAGATATTGCTTTAGCAGCGCAAGAAATACTAGAAAAAATAGTAATTTCAATCGTAAAAAACATAACTAACTTTTCTGATTATAATAAAAAACTTTGCATAGCAGGTGGCGTAGGCCTGAATTGCAAAATGAATGGGGTAATTGCGGCTTTAGACTGCGTTGAAAATATATTTATCCCCCCGACTAGCAATGACGCCGGTACCGCTTTAGGCGCAGCGCTATATTTTTCCAAAGAAATGGGTTATAACCCTAAGCTTAAAATGGAGCATGCTTATTGGGGACCTGAATTTTCGAATGAACAAATTGAAAAACTGCTTAATAGATTGAATATAAAATTTGAAAAAGACCCAGAAATCGAAATAACCACAGCTAAATTGCTTTCTAGAGACAAGATAGTAGGCTGGTTTCAGAACCGGATGGAAATTGGCCCAAGGGCATTAGGTGCAAGGTCTATTTTAGCAAATCCCACAAAAGACTGGATGAAAAACAAAATAAATACTATTAAAAACAGGGAACTTTGGAGGCCTTTTGCCCCGTCTTTGTTATATGAAGCCAGGCATGAATATTTACTTAAACCTAAAGAATCTCCTTTTATGGCCTTGGCATTTGAAGTCTCAAAGGGAATAAAAGAAAAAATCCCTGCTGTTGTCCACCTAGATAATTCTACCCGGCCGCATTTGGTAAAAAAAGATGGGAACCCAAAATATTGGAAACTTATAAATGAATTCGGGAAAATTTCAGGAATACCTGTCCTTCTTAATACTTCATTTAATGTGCAAGGAAAGCCTATTGTGTGTACGCCTGAAGATGCCCTGAAGACATTCTACGCCACGGAATTAGATTATCTGGCTATGGGAGATTTTTTGATAAATAAATAGCGGGCGCCAAAAGTAAATATGCCTAAATCTTTTATTTTTTTAGCGCAAGTATTATCTTGTGCAATTAATATCTGAGATATCTGATGCGCCTATATCTATGTCTTGGCAATATGGTGGTTCTGTGTTGCCTAACCTAAAAAAACAAATTATTGAAGGCCCTAGATTGACAGGAACAGCTATTTCATAATACGCCGAATCACCTGAGTAATTAACGGTTGTTTCAGCAGTAACAGGACAAGAATCTCCGATATATTTTATCTTTTTTTGATCTTCTAGGGTACTAATACTAACATAGATCAATCCCTTATAATCTGGGGAAAGAATATTTCCAGAAACCTTAACCGTAGCCTGTTCGTAATTATCCATGACTGTCTTTCTTTTCTCTAAAGATAAATAGACTTTTTCCTTATTTACTCTACCAGTTACTATCTTATTACTTACTGCTTCATATACTTTGTTTTCTGGAGTGATGCCGCTAGCATTTAACACTATTTGACAGGACCGGGGAACATTAAAAACATGACGCACCCAATATTCCTTGTTTTCTCTTTTTAGTTTGAAAGTCTTGGTATCTATTTGATTACCTGCCGCATCCAAAACAAAGCAATCGATCCGAACAGAATCTATACTATTTTCTGAACATAGAACTGACACCTCAATAGCAACTTCTTTTGACTGCTTACTACAACCAAAAATTAAACTTAATATTACCAGTAGTATTGCCATGCTTCTCTTACTATTCATCTAGCTACCCCCTATCCCAAATAATAGAATTAACTATTCGATTTTATTATTCTTATATACTCTAAACGAATGATTAAAAACATAATCATAAATACTGAAATAATTATGCCTTGGCGTAGGAAACAACGGATTAAACTCCTTGATCATGGTGAATTTCTTATCAATATATTTATATACCGGTTTCAATTTTTCAGGTATCACCCGCGTTTGATCAATTATAACATAATCAAATTCGTTGTCTTTAAAGAAATGTTCCAGGTTTTTAAAGTCGTACTGCCAATCCATAACGGTAACCCGGTAAGGTATTTGCTGATTATAAAACAATAATGGCTCAAGCTTTCCTCTCCCACCGAGATCATCTCCATCAAACAAGATGCTGCTACCAGCGGGAATGCTTCCTAGTATCCAATTCTCTATATCTTTTTGTATAGGTTTTTGGGAGGTCCAACGTTTATAATAAATAGCTTCTTTAAGCGAAGGAAAAGCAAGGCAACAAATTATTAAACACAAAATCAAAGTCTTTTTGTTATTTAAGTAGATTTTCCCAGAAACAAATAATAAGAAATTAACCGCCAGCAATATCATAAAAGGAACAGCCGGTAAAATATATTCTATTAGACAAAAATAAAATTGTCCCAGGAATAAATAATAGCTCAATGGAAAAGCAAATATTAATATATCTTTTTTGCTATGCCTGATTAGACTCAATAATAAGCCGGCAATCGAAAGAATAAAAATTCCTAATCCCAGCCCGGAAATAAGGGAATTCGGATAACTAACCCAACCTATTCTTTGGGCCAAGGTTTGATAAATTGTATTATAGACCGATACAGGCGTAGTGTGAGTATCCACAAAAAACTTTAAGGTGCTACTAACCTCTTGGATATGCATAACCATCCGGGGAAAACTAGTAATAAACAAAACGAGTACGGTCATGCCAAAACAGAGATATAAATATTTTTTATCCTCCTTGTTTCTTTTACTAAAAAAATGCGCTATCAGTAAAGGTATTACGCAAAAAATACCGAAATATTTTGTTGCTGCAGCTAAGCCAATAAATAAACCGGAGAGAATATAATATTTCTTTTTGGGAGAATCGACAAATATCTTACAAATATATAAAAAAGCCAGGCAGATAAAAAATAACTGGAAGTTATCCGGGCCAATTGCATCTATGGAAGTATAAACGTGTAAAGGTACAACTGCTAAAAATAACGCACAAAATAAACCGGCTAAGCTATTGAACAAATCCTTAGCAATCAAAAATAATACCGGCACAGTAAGGGTCCCTATAATTGCAACTATCAGGCGATGCACAAATAAAAGTCTGACATAATCTATGCTGTAATTTATATTAAAAGCCTTAATTAAATCCGCCATGCTTCTAAAATGTCCTAATAAAAAATAAAACAAAAAATATATCTTATTTATAAAGACGAGCAATAAATCAAAAAAAGGCGGGTAGTTAAACATCTTTACGTCTGAAACAAAACCCATCAATATATTTCGTATATACTGGGGTTCTTCAAAAAAAATTCCTCCTTGCAAATGGTGATCGATTTTATATATTCTTAAGAAGAATGCTAATATAATTATTAAAAATAGCGCTAGATTATTTATAAAAGAATTCCTTTTTGAAATATTCATCTAGCTACCCCCTATCCCAAATAATAGAGTTAACTATTCGATTTTATTATTCTTATATATCTCAAATGAATGATTATAAAAAACGCCATAAATACTGAAATAATTATGCCTTGGCGTAGGAAACAACGGATTAAACTCCTTGATCATGGTGAATTTCTTATCAATATATTTATATACCGGTTTCAATTTTTCAGGTATCACCCGCGTTTGATCAATTATAACATAATCAAATTCGTTGTCTTTAAAGAAATGTTCCAGGTTTTTAAAGTCGTACTGCCAATCCATAACGGTAACCCGGTAAGGTATTTGCTGATTATAAAACAATAATGGCTCAAGCTTTCCTCTCCCACCGAGATCATCTCCATCAAACAAGATGCTGCTACCAGCGGGAATGCTTCCTAGTATCCAATTCTCTATATCTTTTTGTATAGGTTTTTGGGAGGTCCAACGTTTATAATAAATAGCTTCTTTAAGCGAAGGAAAAGCAAGGCAACAAATTATTAAACACAAAATCAAAGTCTTTTTGTTATTTAAGTAGATTTTCCCAGAAACAAATAATAAGAAATTAACCGCCAGCAATATCATAAAAGGAACAGCCGGTAAAATATATTCTATTAGACAAAAATAAAATTGTCCCAGGAATAAATAATAGCTCAATGGAAAAGCAAATATTAATATATCTTTTTTGCTATGCCTGATTAGACTCAATAATAAGCCGGCAATCGAAAGAATAAAAATTCCTAATCCCAGCCCGGAAATAAGGGAATTCGGATAACTAACCCAACCTATTCTTTGGGCCAAGGTTTGATAAATTGTATTATAGACCGATACAGGCGTAGTGTGAGTATCCACAAAAAACTTTAAGGTGCTACTAACCTCTTGGATATGCATAACCATCCGGGGAAAACTAGTAATAAACAAAACGAGTACGGTCATGCCAAAACAGAGATATAAATATTTTTTATCCTCCTTGTTTCTTTTACTAAAAAAATGCGCTATCAGTAAAGGTATTACGCAAAAAATACCGAAATATTTTGTTGCTGCAGCTAAGCCAATAAATAAACCGGAGAGAATATAATATTTCTTTTTGGGAGAATCGACAAATATCTTACAAATATATAAAAAAGCCAGGCAGATAAAAAATAACTGGAAGTTATCCGGGCCAATTGCATCTATGGAAGTATAAACGTGTAAAGGTACAACTGCTAAAAATAACGCACAAAATAAACCGGCTAAGCTATTGAACAAATCCTTAGCAATCAAAAATAATACCGGCACAGTAAGGGTCCCTATAATTGCAACTATCAGGCGATGCACAAATAAAAGTCTGACATAATCTATGCTGTAATTTATATTAAAAGCCTTAATTAAATCCGCCATGCTTCTAAAATGTCCTAATAAAAAATAAAACAAAAAATATATCTTATTTATAAAGACGAGCAATAAATCAAAAAAAGGCGGGTAGTTAAACATCTTTACGTCTGAAACAAAACCCATCAATATATTTCGTATATACTGGGGTTCTTCAAAAAAAATTCCTCCTTGCAAATGGTGATCGATTTTATATATTCTTAAGAAGAATGCTAATATAATTATTAAAAATAGCGCTAGATTATTTATAAAAGAATTCCTTTTTGAAATATTCATTTTAATTTATAATTTTTATAGATAGCTTACTCATAACTGATAAACTTATAAAGTTTTGGGATAGCATCAATCCTGTTTATTACCGTATCATAATCGAGGTCCAGCCTATTAAGATACTCCCTAATCGCTGCATATCTTGGCTTATTCTCTTCCTGCGTAATCCTCAATGCTTCAGCCCTAGTCAGCATACCCTCCCTTATCTGATTACTGCGAAAGGCATCGTTTTCAGTAAATCCGGCAACGGTATAATAGATATAATTATAAAATGGCGAGGTGCCATCGTCAACTCTCCAGGTAAGTATGGTGTCTTTTGCTGTTTCCCAATTATACTCTTTTCTTAATGTTGATACTATTTGTTCTTCTTCCCACTTAAGATAATGATACAAATATATAAAATTATAACGCACTATATACGTAGTCCAATAGGCAAACATCGTTTCAATTATTGATTTGTTAAAATAAGAAGGATTTAAAGCATGTTGGAAACCAGCAGATAATGCTAATTTTAGTCTTCCGGCAATATTCATTTCATGCATAACGCCATTGGGTTCGCTGTTTTTGACCCCCAGAAAACCAAATTTTAACTCAGTAGTCTCCAATTCGTTTCCTCGACATAAGAAGATTAATTTAATGCCATATTTCTTGGCCACCTGAGTAACATAATATTCTACAGGCTTATCCCCCGCCATAAATAAAGGGATCATCCCTAAATGTGGTTTTTTAAGCCAAGCACTTATATACTGACGGATATATCTCCTCTTTTGTTTAATATTTGCTGCTATTATTATGTGCTCAACCCCGAGCTTACCTACTAATCTGGCCTGATTTCTGCGGGCATCGTCGCTGACCATACCCCAGTCAAAAGTAAAAGCAATGGGATTCATCTTTAGGATTTTCTTTACATAATATAATCCAAAAGAACTATCCCTGCCTCCACTAAAGGCAACTATACAATCAGGCAAGCAGGATTTGCTGCGATATGGGGCAACCAGATCTTTTAATAGATCCTCCCCCTTGACTTTAATTTTTTTATAGTTAAGGCAATAATTACAGACACCCTCCTCATTAAATTTAATAAAAGGCATGGTCTCGGGCAATATGCATATGGAACACCTTATCATTGTGTTTTCGCAACCCCCTCTCTATGTATATCGCTATCAGACAACAAATTCAGCGTAACTCTTTCTTCACTAAAATTAAGCGTATTTATTAAAACAGCCTGATTTGGCTGAAGTTGAGATATACAGTATTGCCCTATAAACTTTACTAATTTAAGTTTCTTGATTATTTCCTGTAACATAATTAACTCTGAAGCAAAGAAAAAAATATCTCTTTTAATATTAGTACAGTAATAAATTGAACCTTTGTTTGTAGCTAACAATACACGGTTACGTTGCGCTATAAATGCAGCCAGGGAAGCTGAACCTTCTATATATCGAAAAGTAGACTGGACGGCAGATGCCAAAGAAAACTCTGGTTTACTAATGAAAAACTCCAGCAAGTTAAACAAAGTCTCACTATCCGCAGAACCTCTTCTTGTGCCTAACTTAAACATATCATTAAGTTCGGTATCATTAACAACAATACCATTGTGTACCCCGATTACAACACCCGATACCAAAGGACAGTTATTATTATTGTCCTGTTGTTGACCATTTGTAGCTAACCGGGCTTGTCCTAGAATAGCAATTGGTTTTGCAGTAAAACCACCGAATACCCGATTCATTAATTCCTTATACTTTATTTTTTTAACAAGCACAGATGCACAAACAGGTTCTTTATATATAAACAATTCCTGCGTAGTAATAACAGCAATACCTGCCGCATCTTTTCCGCGAGACTCGGATAATATAAATAAATTTGTAGTCAGCTTCCGCATTAATTTTGGCGGATATCCTGAATCTTTAGCTGAAAATACTCCGAATATGCCACACATTATTTAAAAACTTAAAGTAGGAGAGAATTTTGGTCCTGATTAAATTTTATTTAATTACACTTGATTTTCTGTTAATTACTTTAATCTTTGAAGCAACCACCAGGTCTAAAAACAGACCGCCAAAAAAATCAAAGACGTTGGGATTTCCCCTCCGGCAATAAGGGCCATCTATTAAATAGCTATTGTTAATATTATATCCTAACCGGCCTGCGATAACCCCGATTTGACTGGCGCAAGAATATCTAAAAGCAGTATAAAAATCTAATAAATCAGCAATAAGGGTTATTTTTAATATTTTAAATCCGCAGTGAATATCATAAAATCTGAATTTTGCTAAATACGATACAAATGCCGATGATAATTTATTTCCAATAATTCTATATAATGGATAAAACAAGAGGTTCCTTCTGGCAACCAAAAGGTCTAACTTATTGTCTAGAAAGTATCTATACATAGCTGTGATATTTTCCGGATCGTGCTGTCCATCAGCATCAATAAGAACAACGCAATCATTTTTAGTATAAATTCCCAATTTATACTGCTTTAAAATAAAACTAAACCCCTGCTCTATGGCATAGGCCATCCCGTTATTATTTTTAAGAGAAATATAATATGTCTTCTCTTTTTTCTTTACCCAGTCTCCTATTAACGAATCTGTGCTATCGCAAGAGCCGTCATTTATTATTACTATAGAACCTACCTGCTTTTCTAATTTCTGCAGAACGCCGATAACGGTTTCTGCTTCATTAAATACCGGAATTAATCCAATCAACATATCAACAATACCAATTATGAATCATACCACTCGGGCTTTCTAAGACGCATAAAACCTGTAATTCCCTCAAATTTTTTCCTTCTTAAAATAGTATCCATAACGCCCAGAAAAAGCATCTTCATTGTATTGCGGAAAAACCACCAGTAAAGGCCTCTTTTATGTTTATAGGGAGAGAACAATCCTCTGATCAACCAATGTGGCCGGTATAATATATACCGCTTATTAAGCTCCATGTTCAACTTGGCAAATTCTTCCATCGATAGCCCATGATCAGAACGCATTATCGGAGTAGCCCAGTCGTATTTTTTAAAATCTTTTTCTGCCAAAATATCATTTTTTAAGGCTTCCTGGTAAAGAAATGTTCCGGGAACCGGCGCCACGGGATGAAAAGCCGGATAATCTATATCTATTTCAACGGCATACTTCACCAAATCAAGCATTGACTCTCTGGTATCAAAAGGTAGGCAAGTGATAAAAGTACCCTGCCGGAATACCTGCGGATATTTCTTTTTAAAAATAAGAAAAACTTCTTTTACTAAATCACGGGTATAAACAGATTTTTGTATTTTCCTAAGGTCTTCCGTACACCCCCTCTCTACACCAATGAGAGGATGAATTAATCCGGCACGGACCATTTTATCCAAAATACCTGCTGACTCATCCCGCAGCAGATAATCTGCCCTTAAAAAGGCCCACCAATACAAATCTTTATAATTCCTCTTTAACAGCCCCTCACAAAAATCATTGGTCCATCTAGAATCAACATTGAAAGTCGGATCTGCCCAGATTATATATTTTCGATTATACTTCTTATAAACAATATCTACTTCTTCCAGCGTTCTTTCTACGCTCTTACTTCTATATTTAGGCATTACCTCCAGTTCGCCTTTTTCTATATCTGTTTTTAGGTGTTGGCCCCAAAATGTCCAAAGAGAACAAAAATTACATCTATCTACACAACCCCGAGAATGTTCAAGAGTAGCACTTTGAGGCCAAAGATAACCAAATGGAGAATACTTTCCCATAGGCATAAGGTCATATGCCGGCAAAACAAGTGTATCCAGATCTCTTATTAAAGGCCGAAGAGATGTTTTGATTATCTGGCCATTATTCTTATAAGCAATACCCTTAATTTGAGATAAATCTTTCTTTTCTTTGAGCGCCCTAATTAACTCCACTATTGTCTCCTCACCTTCAAATCTTACAATAAAATCGATAGGGAAGTTATCTAAACTATAGTCCACCATCCAAGAAAAGAAATGCCCTCCGGCAATTGTAATTATAGCGGGGTTGATCTCCTTTACTAATTTAAACAACCTGACGGCCTCATGATAGTAGAGAGCTTCTTCTCCGGCTCCGACCATATCTGGTTTCTCTTCTCTTATTACCTTGCTCAAACTTTCCCATCCTATCTTAAGTGGTGGGCAATCGATAATTTTTATTTCTAGATCAGGAAACTTTGATCTTATCGCTGCAGCTAAGCAAGGCAAACCCAGGGGGAGAAGAAAATTGTCAGATTCATTTATAAATGGCCACAGGAATCTCGGAGGTCTAACCAGTAATATTTTTTTCATTTCTGTTTAAATAAAATTTTAACTTTGAAATAAATCCTGTACAGTAATTTCAAGATATTTAATTTAATCTCTACCATAAAAAAAACTATATTGGATCTTTGCAAAAAATACCTTCCCTCTTCAGGCAAGATTACTAGACCCACCTTTAAATTGGGAGCCATTCCTATTGGAATAGCATTTTCTATACATACCTCATACAATCTTCTAAATACAGGGATCATCGTTTGGCTTTGTGGCGGCGCTAAATGCTCAAGAACTGTTCCTAAACAAGGCCTAAAAATACAAACCGTAGATACCGCACCGATTTTTGCAAAATATTCAATAGCTTTTATGGTGCTTTCTGGAGATTCCAAACCTGCAATGATCTCCCCGGAAACCCTGCCTTTACCGAACACTTTAACACAATACTCGATAGCTTCTAAATACTTTCTTTGCGTGATATACTTATGTTTGCCAGGGCATATTTCTGGAAATTTATATGAATCATAAATTTCCAGGCAAAAAGAAAGATGATCAACTCCGATTGTCTTTAAATAATCATATTTTTTAAAATCTGGAGCAGGTGGACATTGAACACCAACCAAAAGTCCTGTTTCTTTCTTTACTTTTTTTATATACGGCCCTAAAATTCCTAATTCTTCGCCAAAAAGGTACCCGGTATTAAAATGAACAAAGGTAATCTTCTCTTCTCTTTGCGCAGCTTTAACTGTCTCTAAAACTTCCTGGATACTTTTTTCATATTCCTCAGTCTGCCCTACGTTTAAGCCTAGAGAACAAAATTTACAATTAACCGGCGGAGTCATCCGCCAAAATTCACAGACTCTTGTGGGATATACCCCTAAATATGTCCCCTGCATTACGCCAATGCGAGACATAATTTTTCCGGTAGATGTCAGCTTATCATAAAATTTTGGCTTGCCTGGCAGTCTAACCTTACAAATAATTACATTATTTTTCTTTATAAAATAGGCGTTACCGTTCTTTAATAAAACATAGGGCGATTTTCCTACAAAATGCTCCACAACCGGAACATTTACATATAAATCTTTTGCCAAAACTAACTCTAATCCACTTCCCAAACCACCTCTGGTGCGTAAAACTGGACGAGCGTCATTAAGCAAATCACAACTGGCATCTATTTTGATACCCTGGCAAAATAACTCTAATTTTAATAGACCCGGATTAATTTTCATATTTTAATAAGATAGGCAACAGCAAAACCGATCTGCCCTACGATAAGTATAAGATACATATGAATCCAGGAAATATGGTTTTTCTCTAAAGTAAGCTCTTGGGGACTTTGCCTAATTAACTTAGCTGTATATAGGCCCCAGATAGTTAAAAGTACTAAGGGTAATGTCGTTAACCTGATTATATGCATAATAATTCCTAGGGGAATAAGCAAAAAGGGGATATAAAAAAACGGGGAAATTATCTGCGTTGCTCTTTTTACGCCGTATAAAACCGGTAATGTCTTTATTCCAAATTGACTATCTCCTTTTATATCGTTGAAATCTTTTGTCGTTGCTGCGCCCGCAAGATATAAAGCAAATATCAGGCCGATAAACCATGGCTGGATATTAAATATTGGCTTAGTTACGCTCCAACCGGCAACAATCAAAAGCATCCCTCTGGGCAAAGCAATAGAGATATTGCTAAGAAACGGATACTGCTTAATTCTAAATGGGGGAGCGGAATAAAAGAATGAAATAATTGAAGTTATTAATATAATCAAAAACAATCTTAGGCTTATAAGCCACGATAAAATTAATGCGCTAAAATAAAGTAGTAACGTAAAAATTATTATCTGCCTCTTAGATATTCTCCCGGAAGGAAAAGGCCTAAAAGGTTTATTTATTCTATCTATATCTAAATCAAAATACTGATTATTCACATTAGAGGCGGCATTAAGTATGGCGGCCGACAAAGCGCCCACTAAACAATAGAAATTTGGCATAGCCTCAGATGCGATTATTGCACCCGATAAAAATCCCACCATAGGCGCAATTAGCGTAAACGGACGAACCAGCTCTAAATAGATCTTTAGTTTCGCCATAAAATTTAAATACTGCTTTTGGATTTTTCCAATCTAAAATTAGTATACTCTAACAACTTTAGCTTCCGGCAATTCTAAAAATAGTCACTAGCCCTAAGATAGTGATAAAAATACCTACGTAAATCTTTAACTTATCGGCAAAAACGCGTTTTACCGTATAGGCAGCAAATGGTACTGCCAGTGTCGCAAAACCAATGAGCATCCAGACAAGCTTCCAGTCTATGTGCTTTCCACTTATAATATAAATAATGAATCCAACTAAACAAGTAATTGCCTCTGCAAAAGCTGTAATACCAACGGAACTTTTTGCATTTACGCCTGAGATTAACTGCCCCCCCATAACTAACGGTCCGTATCCGCCTCCGGATATGCCCTTATTAAAAGCCGCCAATAAACTTACCCCGCATAACTTACGGAATGAAAATAAAATGGGTTTTTTGTGTGTAACCAGAATGAGGATACCCATAGAAGCAACCAATGCTCCTATGTAGAATGTCAACAGCCGTTTCGGAACCTTGATCGCCACAACCACCGACACTATAACGCCAATGGTGCTGATCAGCCCAAGGATCAGGGCTGCTTTAAAATCCTTGGAATTAAATTTAAGATTTACATTACCGGCATTGTGATGGCAAAAACAGGCAGCTATGTCTGTAAATAACTGAGAAATTAAAATTGCCGGAACGACCTTTAGGGAATCATAACCCATAATTATCAATATGGGCGCAAGCACAGTACCATATCCCATTCCTAGCCCTGAATCAAGATACTCACTTAAAAATGCTATGACACCTATAAAAAATATAGCCACCTAATCCTCCTTATGCTGCGCTTTATTTCTTAAAAAACATACGATTATTATACAACCCAGGACCTAAATATCAAGAAGATTGGGCTAATCAGAGAAAAGGTTAGAATAAGGTATAAATAAATGGAGCTACGGCTGAAGACTGGGTAAAAAATATAAGTATTCCTAAGAAAAAAAACATAATAATGATAGGCGCAAGCCACCACTTCTTCCTTACTTTAAGAAAATCCCATAATTCTTTGACAATTGCCCATCTTGACATTCAACTCTCCTTTGTTAGAATTGCCTTTCGTAATCAATCGCCGAAAAAACCTTTTTTTCTTTTGGCTTCCAATATGACTGGCTGGTTCGATTAAACCTTCTATCCAGAAGATCAATCTTGAATAGGCGCATAAGCAACCCTATTGGTGAGAAAACCAAATAAAAAATTACACATAATAATAATCTTGTATTAAACCAACCTAAAATAAATGCGAATTTCATCAAGGTGATGTAAAAATATTTTAATAGAGCAGGGATAGTAGCTGCAAACAGCAGAAAAGATAACGAGATTAGTGATGTAATAACAGTTGAATGCTTATGTCTAAGAAAGATTATCGTTGTAATCACAGCAAAACATGCGGCCATGGTTAAACCGAATTTTCTTAAAGTAGCCCTGTCTGTTTTTATTTTATCCATTGCCTTTAATCTAATACAAAATGCTTTTCCCGGTTCTTGTCATTTTCTGATTTAGCCTGAAGCCGTTTATCCAAAAGATAACTTCCTATTACTAAATAATCCATTTCTGTACGCATGAAACAGCAAAATGCATCTTCTGGAGTACAAACTAAAGGCTCGCCCCGCACATTAAATGAAGTATTTATTATAACCGGGCAACCTGTTTTCTTGAAAAATTCGTTTAGCATATCGTAATATAAGGGATTATCCTCTCTCTTAATAGTTTGTGTCCTTGCTGAATAATCAACATGGGTAACTGCAGGGATCAGTGAGCGGGTAACCTTAAGCTTATCAAATCCACGTGCCGCATTAAGCGCAACATCCATATCAAATCTCTTATCTTTCTTGACCGGCGTAACCAGAAGCATATACGGGCTTTCTCTGTCCAACTCAAACCAATTGGCAGCTTCTTCTTTAAGCACTGTAGGAGCAAAAGGACGGAATGACTCGCGATACTTAATCTTAAGGTTCATTTTGGTTTGCATCTCTTTATTTCTTGCATCACCGAGAATGCTTCTTGAACCCAATGCGCGCGGCCCAAATTCCATTTTCCCTTGAAACCAACCAATTACATTGCCTTCTGCGATAAGCTGCGCGATAATTCCCGGTAATTCAATACAATCAAGTTTCCTAAACGATATGTTTTGTTTTTTTAGGAAATTACCAATCTCTTCATCGTTATATCCAGGCCCGAGAAGGGAGCCCGCTAAAGAATCTTTAATGTTATCAGTGATACGCTTATTTCCAAGATATTTATGCCAAACTAGTAAAGCCGCCCCCATCGCTCCGCCGGCGTCTCCGCTTGCCGGCTGAATCCAGATATGATCGAAGGGACCTTCACGCAAAATACGGCCATTGCCTACACAATTAAGCGCTACTCCTCCGGCAAGACAAAGATTCTTTTGCCCGGTAGTTTTATGTATATGTCCGGCCATCTTCAGCATTATCTCTTCAGTAACTTTTTGAATAGAAGCGGCTAAATCCATTTCTTTCTGTGCAATTTTAGATTCGCTTTTACGGGGAGCTCCGCCAAATAAACGTTCAAACTTCCAATTAGTCATACGTAACCCATTACCAAAACCAAAATATTCCATATTTATCTTAAAAGAACCATCATCTTTAATATCAACTAGTTTCTTGAGTATCAAATCAACATAATTGGGTTTTCCATACGGAGCAAGCCCCATAAGTTTATGCTCCCCTGAGTTAACTTTAAATCCAATATAATAAGTAAACGCGGAATAAAGAAGCCCCAAAGAATGCGGGAATTGCAGATAATGCTGCAGCTCTAGACTATTATCCTTACCTATACCGAAACTTGCAGTTTCCCATTCTCCTACCCCATCAATAGTTAAAAACGCCGCCTCCTTGAATGGTGAGGGATAAAAAGCGCTGGCAGCGTGAGATTCATGATGCCCGCAAAAAAGAATTTTGCCTCGGTATCCAAGTTGATCTCTAATAATTTCAGGAATCCACAATTTCTGCTTAAGCCATAAAGGTATGGCTTGAATAAATTGCCTTATCCCTGAGGGAGCGTAAGTAAGTGAAGTTTCAAGAATGCGCTCAAATTTAATGAAAGGCTTATCATAGAATACCACAAAATCTAAATTGCCTGCACTAATACCGCCTTCTCTGAGGCAATAAACTATAGCATTTTTAGGAAAATTATAATCATGTTTACTACGGGTGAACCTCTCTTCCTGTGCTGCCCCAATAATCATACCATCACGCACTAAACAAGCTGCACTATCATGATAAAAGCAAGAAATACCTAAGATATTCATTTTATTGGTTAATTTATACTGCGCTTATTGGCACAGCTAATAACTATATCTTTTAGCACACACAAGTTAATTATATAGCAGATGACTCCGATAACAAGAAAATTGGCTCAATTAGGGGTTAGCTTGATTTTTTCTTCAAAAACTTCTTTCAATATAATTTATTTCCTCTTCTGCCTATTGGGTCAAATCCAAACAATTCCTCCAACCGGTGAGGGATCTTTTCGGAAAGAATTGACAAACTTGCGGCAGCCAAAGCTAATTTCTCAGCAAAAAGAGCACAACTTCTTTTATGAGGCACGGCAGGATCTCCATTAAAAAAATAGTTAACATTCAAACAGGAACCCGTTGATCGGCAAAGACTAAATAAATCACAATCTTTCTGGCAATGCTCAAACCGCTTATTTATCTTTTTAATAAACGCCTGAAACTTCCTGTTATCAATACCGCAATCCACCTGCCCCAATTCAAATTCGTGCACCCCTAAAAATGAAGTACATGGATAAATCTTACCGTCAATACCCACCGCGATCTGTCCTTTGGCGGCAGGACACCCTCCTGAAACTTCATGGTTATAATATAATCTCTGCATTAGCTTAAAAAATCGATTGAAAAAAGTCTTGCTGTAATTTAACTTTCCGGAAATAACATCGTCAATGTAACGCAACGCTAACTTTTCATATGCCTCATATAAGAGCTTATAATTTTCTTCTGTACTAAAAAAACTTGATTCTTGCCCGGGTAAAATTTTATGACAGGCATCTTCGCTCTCAAAAATCTCAATCCGCTCAAATCCTAAGCCTTTCAGGTGTTCATACAACTTTATCATATCAGTAAAAAATGGAGTTACCGTGGTACGGCCTACCAACCTCTTCATGACTTCTTTAGGCATTCTTCTAAGATTTAATAAAATAGTATCAAAGCTTCCTTTACGATTAATAAACGGACGATTATTATCATGTATGGCTTTAGGCCCGTCGATACTGACGGCGATTTGCACCCCTTTGCTAAGTAATTCTGTAGCTATGGCAGGGGTCAAAAGAGTCCCATTTGTTGCCAATAGAAAATGGAACCTTGTTTTCCATTTTGATTGATTCTCTCTACAATAATTTACTGTTGCCATAAGCGTTTTAAGATTCAACAAAGGTTCCCCGCCATAAAAGTCAACTACCAAATCCTTATCCCTACCTCGTAATTTGACTAAAGTATCTACTGCTTTTAGGGCAGTTTCAACTGACATATGGGCATCTTTAGCATCTTCCTCAGGTTTTCCAGTTTGTTTTTCTAAAAATCGCCAATTGGAATATTTGCCGTGATCATTCCAGCAATAAACGCAGCGAAGATTACAACTTGATGTTAAATTAAGAGTTAGATCAGTAAGACAGGCAGATGCGCTCCTATCAGTTCCAAATGATATCTTTTTATTAGAAATAGGAAAAGGTTTTATTATTTCAAAGGGGATGTTTAACTTTTTTGCTAAAGCTGTGGCTTCTTGCTTAGAAGGAGGGAACGAAAAAAGAGATATCTCTTTATTCCACTTTTCTAATAAATTAAATATTTCCGGAGCTAGATCGTAAAAATCTCCCGTAGATGTAGAAATACCAATATACCGGCCTAATTTATGGAATAAAACGACTGGCGAAATTACTTTAATAATAATCTACCTCTAAAAATACAAAATATCTACCTAGTTGTTTGGTGTGCAACCTGGGTTCTTGTAAAATGCAGACGTTAAGGCTGTTTCGGTTGGCTAAAGAATCCTTACCACAAAACCCTACCTGATCGGCAGTAACGAGAAAGTTTTTTCTTAGCTTTTGTAGTTTTATTTACCTTCTTTACTTTTGCCTTTTTTGCTTTCATTGGTTCACCTCCGTTATAAGAAATTATACTACTAATTAAACTTAATACAACTAAAAATATACGTTGTTAATTACCACTGCTTATCGTTCTAAGTACTACTCTGGCTTTAATGAATTCTGCTAAACTTTCCGCAATTATAATGTTGCCTCTATGGATAAAATGGCTGAAGATATTAATTTAAAATGAATAAGCTAATTTCTGGTTAAACGTAATTTAAGAAGACAGAATATGCTGCTGATACCGTCTCTCCAGCCGATCTTTTTGCCTTGATGATAAAAACGTGACTTATAGGATATAGGGATCTCAGTTATCTTATAGCCTTGTTTGAGGATCTTAGCCGTAATTTCCGGCTCTATCTCAAACCTGCTGGAGGAAAGATTTAATTTTTTTATTAAATCCAATCTTACAAGCTTATAGCAAGTCTCCATATCGGTTAAAGCAGACCCGAAGAGAATATTAGTAAAAGTGGTAAGGGATTTGTTTACAAGATAGTGCCAAAAAGAAGTAGTCCGCCAGGTCTTGAGGAAACGCGACCCGTATACTATGGCTAAGTTATTCTTTAGGGCATAATCAACTAAAGCCACATAATCTTGCGGATTATATTCTAAGTCCGCATCCTGCGGTATAACAAATTCACCCCGGGCATTTTCGATACCGGTCAAAAAAGCAGCGCCTTTGCCTCTGTTTTTAGCGCAATAGATAATCTTTATATCTTTGCCTTCAATCTCACTCAATAGACCAACAGTACCGTCGCTAGAGCCGTCATCAACCACAATAATCTCCTTATCCACATCCACAGAACATATCTTCTCTAAGATATCCTTTAGGGTGCTTACTTCATTATAAACCGGGATAATCACGCTAAGTAATGGCATTTTAGTCTGGTTGATCCCATCTCATGTTCTATATTTACTCTTCTGGGAGTAATTAAACAAAGCTTTTTTAAAGATAAGTTATAGGATATTTTACGTTAAAAAATTTACTTATTCTTTTTATATAACCCTAACAACTGCGCATTAGCCAAGATATGTCCTTGCATGGCCTCTTCTAATTGCTCTTTGCTTATCCCCTCTTTTAAGTTTAATACTGTATCTAAGGCATAGATCTTAAAGAAATAGCGATGCACTCCGAAGGGAGGACAAGGACCATGGTAATTCTTCCCCCCGGCACTATTAGTTCCCTGTCTTCCCGGTATGCTATTTTCTTCAATTCTAGAAATCGGGGGGATATCAAAAACTATCCAATGCACCCAGGTACCCATCGACGCATCCGGATCATCAACAATTAAAGCTAAACTCTTAGACTCTTCTGGGATATCCCCAATAATTAATACAGGGTTAATATCCTTGCCTTCACAGCTAAATTCAGCGGGTATAAATTGACTGTCTTTAAACTCAGGGCTTTTTAGCTTCATGGCTTCTTCTCCTTTTGTTTGTCCTAGGACGGCTAGAAAAATAAAAACCATTGCCGATATTATGATGCGAGATTTATTATTCATTACCTTGGATTTAAGACAAAGGAGCTTCATTTCTGATCGCCGACCATAATCAACCCAAAAATTACCCACCATACAAAAAAGACTTCGGGTAGGAAAAATGTGAAGTCTAAAAAATTATGGATTAAAAATACGGTGCTTGCGGCAAATAGACATGCGGCTTGATTTTTATAAAGTAACTGTGCCGGATTTTTAAAATAAGATTTAATAACGGCACACATAATCCAGATAAAGGAAAATAAACCCAATATTCCCATTTCAGCCCAGATCTGTAAATAAGAATTGTGGGCATAGCGGCTCAACTTTAGATTAAAATTCCCTAAGCCTACGCCTACCCAAGGATGCGCCTTAATTATTTCTAGGGTTCCCTTCCAATAGTTTAATCTCATCACTGTAGAAAATATGGGCTGGATATACTCTTTTTGTGTCGCAGAGCGCCAGATAAAAATAATGATTATTAATAAGAATAATCCCAGAAGGCCAAAAAGGTGGGCCATTTTTATCTTTTTCCGCACATAAACATAAATAATCAATGCGCAAAATAAACTTAAAAACGCGCCGAGGGATTTTGTAAGAAAGAGGGCAAAAAATACCGGCAGAATAAGCCAGAAACGGTTTTTGTTAATCAAAAGGAGCGGGATGGTCATAGCCAGATACCCGCCTAAAATACCCGGGGTTACAAAGGGCAAAAAAACTCTTTTACGCGCAAGATAATCCAGGGCAAAAGGAGACGAAAGCTTATTATCCGATAAATAATTTAATACGTGCCTGAAACCAAAAAAATATTGATATATTGCCAGAAAACTGATAACTAATCCGGCCGCCACAATTACCCGGATAGTTAGTGATTTTTCCTTTTCTGATAGAAAAGCAGCCACCAGAAGCAATAGCAGGCCGCTTATATATTTATAAAGTTCGGATAAACTATCTGATTTATTTTGAGAAAAAATCAGGGATATAAGTAGCGCCAGGGCAAACAAAATAATGGGGCATATCAACGTTGGAAGCCTTAAAAATGACAGTCTTTTATAAATTACATATGCGCTCAAAAAGATTAAGAACGCTGAAGAATAAACAGCGTTTAGATAAGGAAAGGCTAACGAGGAGATAAAGGGACGGAAAAAAATTGCTATTAGAAAAAACAACAACATTATACTGTCCTTCCAAATAACGCCCAAAATTTCAAATGTTGCCTTAACTTCCGCAAATCCTTGGAATTAAATTTTAAATTTACGTCGGGGCGACAGGACTTGAACCTGTGACCTCTTGCTCCCAAAGCAAGTGCTCTAGCCAAACTGAGCCACGCCCCGTATTACATCTTGCGTGGCGAAACCCTGCACGGTTCTGCAGGGTGACCACGCCCCGTTAAAAATTTGATTATATCAACCCTTCAGTGTTTCTCAATATACTTCTGAATAATCTTTTTTGCTTTACTTAAAGCATGGTAACGATGGCTCATCCCGT
>JAVHQB010000094.1:0-7074 GCA_036170905.1 Minisyncoccota bacterium
ATTTGAGGATCTTTATTGCCAATAACGCCAACTGTTACTTCCCGTCCAGGAAGAAAAGTTTCTATAAGGGTGTGGGAACCAGGATACATAGAAAGAAGAAGGGCTACTTGTTCCCTGAGGCCTTCATTTGAAGTAACACGAGAGTTTTCATTAATTCCCATACTGGAGCCTTCGCTGGAAGGTTTCACAAATAAAGGATAACTAATTTTACCGCTATTAATGATTTCTTCTAATTGAACCAAATTATCTACATACCAGAAATCTGGAGTATTGATACCTTCTGCCATGAGTACCTGTTTAGTAAGAGTTTTGTTTAAAGCAAGAGATGTAGTTAGGGTATCAGAAAAAGTATAAGGAATCTTCATCATATCTAAAAGAGCAGGCATCTGGGCTTCACGAGCCCGGCCATATAAACCTTCGGCTATATTAAAGACCAAATCTACCGGCTGCTTTTCTAGTTTGTGGATAACCTCAAGACCAAAACCCAATCTTATAGGTTCGTGTCCAGCTGCAATAATCCCCTTTTCAATGTTTTCTACTGTTTCTATTGAGTCAAATTCATCGGCTCTATCGTTAGGCGTTTCGTCTGAGGCAATGGCTTCAGGCGAAAGATTATAAGTAATGCCAATTTTCATAATGTACCTAATCCCAATTTTTATTTATTAAAATTAATTAACTATAATAGCAACCCGACTAAATCTCAGATGGGATGGCTATTAAAATTAGGATTAAACAAACAATCAAATATTACCTTTAGAAAAGGCATAGAATAGTTTTTCTATCTGTTGAGTATAGTATAAAAAATAGCAAAGTCCAATTGTTAATTAATGACAATTATAAAAGGGGTAACCGCTAGGCCACCCCCTTATGATGAATTGGAGAACATATGCAAAGCTTACGGCACCATGTCCCAGGATTCTTCCTTAGGAATGATACCAGTAGACTCTGCTGTCATGCATTCCCCTTCGATATTATTCAGATAATCGATGAGGACGCTGACGTATGAATCCGTTACGATGCTACATAATACTCCTTGTTGAATCGCATCAATGATCAACAAGATTGAATAGGAGTTTTCAGCTAAGTATCTCTCGGCCTGGTTGAGAAAGAATGGTCTTTCCACCAGAGTAAGCTTGTAGGTCGTATAAGCATGATCATGAAAAAGTTCACGACAGACTAATGCCGTACGAACCCTCATCCATTCCAGTGTTTGCCTATCATCCTCAAAGAGGGTTCTTCTAAGGAGATAATTTGCCAAGATACAGGCTGCCTCCCTAGTTTTTCGTTCTATGGTGCCTACCTCTTGTAGTTCCTCTTTAGTCATGACGATCCTCCTTTTGGATCACTTCTCTGGGATTGATGATATACCGCAGAATGCTGTTCCCGAGACGTAAATACTCGCGACCTATGGGTCTTCCGATCGCAATATCGGCACACACTTCAGATAATTGCGAAATTGCACGGGAACTAGAGGCCCTATAAAGGTCAAGGTCAGATTCGATCAGTTTATGTTTGAGACTAGAACCTTTGTTCTTACCAGATTCTTCGTCATGAAGTACTTCCCCTACGAATGACAAGAAGACTGCATAGACCAAGAGTCTGAACGACTCTGAGTCGTTCAGAAAATCTTTGCAAATGAGTTGAGACATTTCTTGCTCCTTCATGAGTGATCTCATTGATATCTCCTATCTACAGCTACTTCCTTGGAAGTTCTATCTCATGATCAAGATAGTCCAAGAATGACAAGAATGAAACGCTTTTCAGTTCTTTTGTTTCATAGAACAGAAAAGCGCTCCAAACCGCAAAGACTGTTTCGAAATAACTGGTTGACTTCTTCCACGAAGTGCTAAACGTATTGGTGTTTTTCTTCATGATTATACTTTCGTCAAGTATTCTCTCGAGAAACCACAATACCCTTGGCACAACTCTTGAATTGACCGATTTGGATCCGAAGAGAATGATATCAATATTTTCGTCATCCATGCATCTCCCTTCTTCGATCCATTTCTTAGTCATAGTCAGCCGCATTTTCATTCTTTGCAATGTTTGCCTCTCGTCAGGAGTAAGTTGCCGATATAGATAAGTATTGAGGGCATGAAATGCGGCAAGAGACTCTATGCAGATTTCTAGAGTATATCTGATTGATGCAGTCATTGTTGGAGACTTGTTCATTGTATTCCTCCTTTGTATTGTTTTTACTTGTCAAAGATCAACGAAACTCAGCAATTCTAACATTGAAACTTCGCCATTATTTAAGCATTTTTATATAATTTTGTAAATAGGTTTAGATTTCACGATATCTTGATTAAATTCACTAAAAAACCTGACTAAAAGTCGGGTTTCGCAGTTTTAGTTTTTATTTTTCTAAATTAATTTCAAAAATCTTGCTATGAGTATGGGCACCTTTTATAAGACGAATATTGGAACTAGGAATTTTAAGATAACGACTTAATAATTCTAATGATTCCCTATTAGCCATTCCCTTTTCGGGTTTAGAAATGACTTTAATTTCGAAAGAATCTTCTGATTTTTTAATTACTTCTTGTTTTGATGATGCAGGAAAAACCTTGACCTTTATGAGCATGTGAAAGCAATTTACAAATTTTCAATTTACAATTTACAAATTCTAATTTTTAATGTTTATACACATTCTATCTATATGTCATAAATATAGGGTCTATCGTGCTAGTAAAAGTTTTAAAATATCTTTGATAAGTTTATTGGCATCTATATCGTGAATATATTCCTTGGAAAGTTTATTGACCAATTTTTCTTGGTCAGGATAACCCAGATTGGGCATTTTGAATACCGATAACCATTCTTGTGAACGTTGGACTACTGAATTGAAGATTTCAGAGGCCTGCCAAACAAAATAATTATATTTGCCATTCTTATACTTCGGATACTGTTTATAGAATTGGTCATAAAAAGCAAAATGGAGAAGCTCATGGGCAATAGTAACATTAACGTAAGAAATTGGCTTGTATGTACTAGGTATCCAAAAAGTTAAATGGCCAATATCTCTTGGGTACATTCCCCAAATGGTTATATAAGCTTTAACAATTTTAGTCGGCAATTTGTATTTAGGAAATAAGGCTTTAAGTAAAGATAAATATTGTTGTTCTACTTTAAGCCAACTCCTTTTTGCCCCAATGATATCAATCTTTAAATCATTTATGTGTTTGGAATAATATTCATCTAGATATGCGGCTATGAATGATTTGATTTCTTTAACACCTTGATTCTTTTGAATATACACAAAAACTGGCTTATGTAGTTTTTTAAAAGCCCATTCAAGATTTTGACCACCAGAAAAAGAGGCTTCTTTTATAAAATCCATCGCCACTTTTAAATCTTGCGATTTAGATAATTTAAAATTAATCTGAAGGGTAGTCATGAGTTTATTATACTATAAAAATGAAGAACCATCATATTTATTGAATTAATATTAAAATATTACAATTGACCAAACTATAATCGTATGTTATTATCTTTTTAGATCTTTGACAACTGGACAATCAGCCTAATCACGGTTTTTGACCGTGAATTCTATAATATTCATGTAAAGGAGGTGCTTATTAATGAGTATTCTAATACTAAGTAATACTGAAGATAGTGATCATACTGGAGCAGTCGTAAACGAACTAGCGAAGTTAAACAAACAAGCTTTTTTGTTCACGACAGATACTCTAGGTACTGGAGAATCAAACGTATCATTGTCTCTCAAGAATGGAACGTATTCCTATGAGTTGTCTAATCCCAGCGGGACTATTCGGTCTCAAGATATAGTTTCTGTTTGGTACCGAAGACCCAACGTATTTAGAATACCTGTGCAAGATTCCGTTCAACGAAAGGCAGTAGAAGAAGAAACAAAATCTTGTCTCGATGGTCTTTGGCTAGCTACAAAGAAGGCTTTGTGGGTCAATCCAGTTGATAAGCTAATGGTAGCCCGTAAGAAAACCTACCAGTTATTCCTTGCAAATCAACTTGGCTTTGACATTCCTGAATCTGTGATTACCAATAATCCAGATTTGGTAACATCGTTTTATCAATCACATAAGGGACATATCGTGTACAAAACACTAGGTACAGAGTATCTAGATTATGGAGTATCTGGTTACATGATACCAACTACAAGGATGACGAAGCAGCTGTTATCATACACAAGCATGCTTAAGCTTTCACCATCATTGTTTCAAGAGGAGATAGACCGAAAATATGAAATCAGGGTTACTATAATCGGAAATATTGCCATCGCGGTTCACATAGAACCCAAAAGAAAAGACATACCGACTGATTGGCGTCAGGTTAATATCAAAACCGATATGTCCTATACGCCAATGGTGTTATCAGAAGAGATTTTTTCGAAATGCCTTAAGCTAACAAGTGCTCTCGGACTGGTTTATGCCTCCATTGACCTGTGCGTTGACACAACAGGAAAGGTATATTTCTTTGAAATCAATCCTAACGGTCAGTGGTATTGGTTAGAGTATACGACAGGGGTTCCAATCGCCAAAAGTATCGCCCATCTTTTGGCTTTCAAGAAGTAGGTCATTTCCTGAAAGGAGGTGAACATCATGAAACAGGCTGAGACTTTTGCTGCTCTTTGCGCAGTAGAAGCTGGCAACGACATTGGTATTAGTCCGTCGTGGACCAGTGGTACTGGCAATGGTAGAGATTCTGACGATTAGAATCCTACCAACACAAGGGTTTGCTCAACACGAGCAAACCCTTTTTCATTTCATATATTTAAGCTATAGTTATATCGATCAAATAATTAATAATTGAACAACTATCTTTTATTAGATTTTTTATAAAAATATGACTATCATTTACTCAGAAATTAAAAAACAGATTCTAGAGATGGTTACAGGAGACCAAAAGATGCGAAAAGAAGCCGATAAAACTGGCATTTGGAATTACGATATAGATAAAAAAAATACTTCTGTTTTAAAAAAGATAATTAAAAAGATAGGTTTTCCTACCGTACAAATGGTTGGAGCAAAAGCTAGTAAAGGCGCCTGGTTAATAGTTCAACATGCCGATAAGGACGTTCAATTTCAAAAGAAAGTCCTTAAACAATTAAGAATATTATATGAAAAAAATCCTAGGTCTATCTGCAATTTAGCCATTCCCTATCTTACTGATAGAATTCTAGTTAATTCTAATAAAAAACAAATATACGGCAGTCAGTTACATTTACTTAAAAATGGAAAATTGGTTGTGCAACCAATACAAAACAAAAAACAAGTGAATATTCTACGAACACAATGGGATTTACCACCTATAGAAGAATATTTAAAATCTGCTCAAGATTATCATCCACACATTGCCGTTACTAAAAAGTTAAGATAAACGAAATAAGCTAAAGTTTGGATTTAAAAAACACTTTTTCTTTTTTAGATGAAGTGTTTTTTATTTTATCAAGATAAAACAATTATGTTATGAAAATAACTGTGTACTTTGGGCCATTCTATCTACAACTCCATCCAAATCAAAAGCTTCTCGTTCTTTCTCACAAGCAGTTTTATTGGGTTCATCATAATTAGCACATTGAGTGGCTCGGATAGTAAAGGTAAAAGTAATAGTTTTGGTAGCCTTAGGAAAAGCGTAGGTGTAAGTAGTATAGATACTACCAGTAGCCCCTTCACTTGCTTTGGTTATGCAATATTCTGTATTGTTGATAAATTGTTTTACAGTTTTGCCAGCTTGAGCGATTTCTGTGCCACCTTCTACGCAGGTAAATGTTTTATTTAAAACAGCAATCTTGGGTGGCCAGCTTTCGGGACGCATATATGTGATTAATAAACTTTCTGGGTATTTAAAAGAAATACCTTGTTTTGTATCAGTAAAAGTTTTCCAGGATTTAGTTTCATCTACTACTGGACAAGGAGTAAATTCGCATTTGGGACCGGTACGGCCAACGGCAGAACCATCGGGGCAAAGTTTAGCTTCCATAGTGCAAGCCACTGGATTTATGGTTTGAGAATTTAACTGCCAAATAGAAAGATTAAGGAAGCCTGCGAAACTTACCCAAAGAATATAGGGAATTAAAAGATAGGCGGCTGGCTTTGATATTTTAAAGAAAGCGATGATGGTCAGAAGAATCGCTATCCAGAGAAAAATAATTTCTATAAAGGCGTATCCTGGATTATGCATTCCAAAAAAGATAAGAGACCATTTGATATTTAAAATAAGCTGGATAGCAAAAATACCGAGAGCCACTTTTACTGTCTTTTTACCAATCCCCTTTTTGTAAACCAAAAAGACCGATATGCCCATAAGGGCAAAAAGAATTGTCCAAACTGGAGCAAATATCCAATTGGGAGGAGAGAAAGTTGGTTTAATAATGCCTGCATACCAAGTGGGAATGGCTGACATAGTAAAAAATGCACCTATCATTCCAGCTAATTCACAAATGACTACGGCCAAAAACACTTGAGCTATATTTTTTATTTTCATAATAATTGATTACTAATGAATGTATTATAACAAAAAATACCATGTTAAGGTATTTTGATAATTAAATAAATCTAATTCCGAGTGGGAAATATTATGGAACGAAGGTGTTTTGAAAGATGTTTGTATTGCCACTCGCGTTCACCTGTAATATTGGCAGCTTCGGCAGCAGTAATAGCATAATCAGCAGCATGGGGAGCATGAGTGGCTACATGAGCAGTGGCGGCAGCGTGACCAGCTGCACGTGCAGCGGGCACGAGCGGCAAATATGATTAGCACTGCGAGCAGCAGCGTGGGCGGCAAATGCAGCGATACGCGCTTCGCTTATAGTCATTTCTCCATGTGCCCAAGCTCTCCCCGCTTCAATGGCTTTTCGAGGTCGGTTATCTTCCAGATATTCTGTTTCAAAATATGGAAGTACATGTTCAGCGCAATCAGTAGCCCAAAGAGTTAATGATTTATGATCATCCTCGTTAAACTTAATTACTTTGTCCATGTTGTAAGGTACTTGGGTTAAGTGTTTATAATATATAAATATCGTAAAGGAATTTTGAAATTTTTTAGAGTACAATTAAAAAATACATTGTTCAGAGCGCTCTTAATTAATTTTCCCAT
>JAVHQB010000095.1:0-27226 GCA_036170905.1 Minisyncoccota bacterium
ACTATATAGAGCAACCCGTATTGCTTTTTCCTGCTCGTCAATCTTTTCCATCAGTAACCGGCCGCTTTGCTGATTAAGTACTTTATCACTTACCATTTCCAGTATGCTGTTATACTCCATTGCCAAAAACTGTAGTAGGGTTCTAACTGCTAATACATCAGGAACGATATATCTTTTGTCGGTATATGCCATGACTGCTTTTTTGATAAATTGGGTATTACTCAGTTTGTGTTTTTTTGATTCAGTTATAAGTATTTTCAATTCATTCCTTGTCCAGGGTACTGTAATTTCTTTATTCTCTTTCCGGTTTAACTTTCTCCACTCTGCTTTGTACTTTCTCCTCCATTCCGCTTTTGCTTTTTTGATTTCGGCATTATTTCCTTTTTCTAAATACGGGTCAAGATATTTGTAATATGCACTATGTTTCTTTCCTCCTCTCATGTCAACCGAGGTTTATTTGTTCCAATTCTTCTTCATAATATTTCTGATCTACCTGATATGGTGGTAGCGAGGTTAGCTTTTTTAATTCTCGTTGTTCATAATAAGGAATCATCCTAGCTTTTATCGGTGGTAAATTCCCACAAAGAATAATAGCTTCTTTTAAGATGCGTATTTCATCCATTGTGAGCAATTGCCGGGTGCGCCGGTTGTTGTCATTATCAATGTATTCATACTTACCTAAAATCAATTCGAGTTCACGGGCTGTTTCAAGTGGTTGCCCGGACATATAGACTTTAGAAAAACAGTTGGCAATGATATTTCTACCTTGCGACACTCCGTATAAATCGAAAAGCTGTCCCTGACTTTGGTATATCTGAAGAATGCCGCTATTGTATTTGCGAATGTTGCTGATAGCAGTTGGAAGTATATTCAGGTATAAAGAACTTGCTTCATCGAGAAGAAAAAGTATAGGCTTTTCATTTTGCTTTGGTAAACTACTCATGACACTTGCAAAAAACTGTTCAAAGAAAATACTGCTCAATACAGAGTAGTATTTCATGTCATTTACATTGTTATTGATGTAAAGAATAGTTTTTTCTTTTCGGAAGCTTTCAAAGTCAATCGTGTCAGAGGAAGTAACACGGGCAACCTGCGGGTCGGCAAAGATTGATAACGCAGTTCTGACCGTTGCAATGAAGCTCATAAGCATTTTTGAATCGTATGCAACAAATGCCTTGTATTCAGAAAGCAAATCATCAACCTTGGCTTGTACAAAAAGTTTATCGACCTTCTGAGGGGAACCCGAAAAAGCATTGATCAAACAAAGGACATTGTATAGAGTATGATATTGCTTTTCAGTATGTAGAATCACATAACGGATAAAAACGGAAAGCAACGACTCCGCGCTGGAATTCCAAAAAGGATCCTTACCGCCTGTGCCCAAAGAGGTATGTATTAACAGCCTGCTTAGTTTTTTGATATCAGAAATATTTTGTACCCTGTGAAGCGGGTTGAAGTTTTCTGAATAGTCTGTGTTTGCGTAATTAAGAACTTTAATGGCATAGCCAGCTTTCTTCATTGCGCCACTTGTCTTTTCAAATAATTCACCGCTTGGATCATGAACGCATAAAGACGATGTATCCATTTTTAAAAGTGACGGAATTAACACCCTCGAACTTTTGCCAGAACCTGAACCTCCAAATACCAACGCATTGGAAAAACTTTCCTTTATGCTTAAGCACTTACCACCGGTTAAGCAAAAACCTTTCTGGCTTGTAGAAAGCACTTTGTTTGTCGGAATAAAATCAGCATTGTAGTTTTCCTTTCTCCTCGATGGCGTAGCCGTTACAATAATATCTGCAATACCCGTGAACACAGACTCAAATAAGGAGAAAACAAGCCCCATCACCATATTTAATAACTGTACCATCAGGAGTTCTTTTTTACGATTATACGCTCGATTACCTCACCTATTTTAGATAGCAACAATCCCAGTAACTTCACTGCCCAGGCAAAGGCAATCAGGAAAAGCTTTACGATACTTGTAATAAGAGATTTTAGTGACTCTGCGAAAATATTTGATGCTGACTGGCTCATGGTTACAGGTATGTGGGGTTACTTGCGCTTACTGATACTTTTGCACCTCTCGATATCAACAACTTTTTATACACCTTCAGCATTGCCATAAAATGGATATCGTCCTCTCTTGAAACAGGATTATAAACAAAGGACACCGTAATATTTTTTAGGTCTTTCGGAAGCAAGTCCGTTTTCTCAAAAACCCCAGCAATATTTTCAGGGTTGGATATTAAAAGTTTTTGGTTAGACCTGTTGTAACAAGTGAAGATGGCCGAATTTTCCTGCAAATCTGAATAGACTACCAGAACTCCTTTGTTGCTTTTATGCTGTACCAGGTTTTGTAACTCATTTGAGATGCATTTAAAGCACTCAGAATGGGCAACCGATGTGTCACTTTTAACCTTTGTATTAAATTCTGTGATTGTCTTTCTGATTGAAGAGAAGAACTGGACAATCACTTTTTTCCGGAAATCCGGATCATCATAGGAATTGCTTTTTTCCGTTTCAATACCATTGGGCAGGTGAAACTCAATATCAGGATTGAGTTCACGGTCAGTAACCGGACATATTCTGAAGGTCGCCTCACTGTTCTCCTCAGTATTGAGACTAAATAAAGGCAGGATGCTTTCAGCAGTGGGATATACCTGCCGGTGGTCAGTTATATCCACAACTGCTGTTACATATATGATATTGGGTTGTTGCTTAAGTCTGTTGGTACAAGAAGATAAAACAACCCATGAAAATAAAATACCGATGAACTGTTTCATGTTAATTAGTTTTTTGAAAAGTTAAAAAAAGTGTTGAATGTGAAAGTTGGGAGTGTACTAAAAAATGCGGGGCATTTTCCATCAGTACGGTAGCGCAAATTATTGCTTGCGTAGGTTTCAAGTGATTTTTTTGCAATTGTTTCCAAATGCTTTTCCCTGGCTAAAGCATATTCATATGTTGCAAGTGCGGTCTGTACTTTTTGAGCTGTTTCTGCCCGCACGGTTTTAATAGCTGCCTCAGTCGCATTAATCTTTGCTTTTAATTCATCATATTCTCTGCAAACTTTGTCGTATGCTTTTTCATGCTCCTTTTCCTCCTTCGTTTTTGCATACCGAACCGAAATTGCCAGCCCGATGCAATAGAGCAAGAAAGAAACGATAGCTATTTTTGAGCCGGAACTTTTGCTGGGTTGAGGAAGTATTGCACCTCCGGTTTGTTGCTTAAGCTGGTCAATAGAATTATATGCATCGGCTCGTATATTGCCAATCAGGTAGAAGAATATTAATGCCGGGATCAATACCACGCAGGTTCTGAAGATAAGTTGTCTTTTAGTTTGAGACCTCTTTATGTACTCAGCCAGGACATGGGTCGCAAAGGCTATCCCCACAGCCATGCCTAACGCAGTGAAGAAGGCCGGGAGAGTTGGGAACCCGCTTCTCCTTAATGCCTCATATATCAAGTATCCTTCGGCTAAGCCGATCAGGGTAACAACCAGGTACGACAGCCTTCTTTTTTTGCATTGGTTTAAATCCGGCGTTAGCTCCTTCTTTAATTTTTCCACAGATTTAATCTTGTGTTCGTAATCGTTAAGAACACCAGTTAACTCTTTGCACTTTTGATCTGATTCGGCTTGAATCTTTTTGGCTATGACCATGCCACAGATCGGCAAGAAGCGCTGTTGGTTTTGATGTATTTGCTCCTGCGTTTTTATCTCAATGTGATTTTTGATAAAAGCTTGGAGTTCATCAACCGTATTGGGTTGGTTTTTTTGGGCATTGTGTTTTGCCTCTGTTTCGCAATAACCGTTAAGGTTATCTTGAAATTCTTGGATGTCTTCTCCCAGGTCAGGAGTTACATACTGAATTGATTTAACTAGTTGCATACAATTGTATTTTAAGATTGATTAATAAGATTCATTTTCGTCAAAGGCGATAACAGCAGTTCCTTTTATATCATCCGGAGTTTTAATGCGATAAACAACAGTCTCTGTTATTGTACAGGGGTGGGGTTGTTTTTCGATTGCAGCCAGCGAATAAACCTTTTCGGGGTTTAACGAGCAGTAAATATGGCCATCAACAAATACAAAACATTCTGTGTATCCCATTTGAATGGCAATTTCTAATTGAGTTATTACTTGGTTCATATAAGTTCGTTTTAGGCTTTGGTATAAATGGAAACGCCGGAATCACTTTCGGTGTCCGGTTATCAAGTAAACCCTTTGAGCCTTATATGCTTGACATTTCGTCAATATTATGTTAGGCTTTATCTGCGGGTCCAGCTGATATCTGGACATCGTTATAAGGAGGTTTCTTGCAGTTGCATGCAAGGCCTCCTTTTTATTTATTTTTTAAGGACTAAAAAACCAAAGATTATGGGAGTTGTAAATTGGTAACTTCTTCATAACTGTAATATTTTTGAATTACAGTATGTAAGCTAAAGAATGATTAAAAAGAGGACAGTAGCTATCCTATATAAATGCTGATTAAGAATTGAAAGTGTAGAAATCAGAGATGAAAATGCAAAAGACCCTATTTGATATTTTTCATTAACTCTTTTATTTTTTCATAGTTGACCAGTGAGTAGTCGATAATACTATTATTTTCTAAAAGTAATTTGCCACTTGTTCTTGTGTCTCCTTTTTGAAATTTTATTATCTTTTCTGTGTTTACTATAAAACTTTTATGTACTCGTAAAAATTTCTTACGGTCTAGTTTATTTTCTTGATCTCCCAGGTTTTCAGAAATTGTTATTTTCAATTTGCTATCATAAGATTTAGAAAAGTGATAAACGGAACATCCGCCTTCAGCTTCGATGTACATGATAGAATCTTCATCAACTGGAATAATACCTTGGTGGCCAGCATCTAAAAAGACTTTTTCTTTTTTATTTTCAATTTTGATTTCATTTAACCGCTTAATAAAATCACCTACAGTGCTGGTAAGATATGGTTTGAGTATGTAAGTTGGAAGCTCTTTAAAAAGCCCAAGAATATCTATACTAAAACTAGCACTTTGTGAATTAAGAGCAATAATTCCAAAATTTTCAATGTTAGAATTATTTATTAAGTCAAAGCAGGTATATCCTTCATCTAAATTCTTATCGAGTATTGATAAATCAAATGTTTGGGTCAGTACAATTTTTCTGGCATCAGCATAAGACTTTGCAATTGCAGTTACTTTTATAATTTTGTCATACTCAGCTAATTCTCTAATCAAGGAATTAAGTGTATCAATGTCATCTTCAACAATTAGTGTTTCAAATAATTTGTTCTTCATATGGCATTATTATTTTAACAATTGTCCCACCCTTGTTTTCTAATGATTCGGCAATAAAAAAATCAACTGGCACAGGGATGCCTCTTAATTCAAACATTCCCTTAACTCTAGATTTGAGCGTATTTAAGCCGGAATCTTTTCTTCTAAAATAGCTATCAGGATTACTAGGTGGGATTCCATTATCTTGCACGTCGCAAAAAAGCAATTCTCCTTTCCTCTCAATCCTTACATTGAAATAGCAATCATCTTGCTTATCTTTAAATCCTCTTCTAACTGAATTATCAAGTAGGGTATCAAAAACCGATTGAATAAAGCGAGTAGTCTTTGGGTTAATATTTATGCATACATTAGTCTCATCAAATATTATTCGTTTCCCCAAAGCTTGTTTTACTTTACAATATTGCTTCAATAAAGTTAATTCATCAGAAAGCGTTATTTTCTCTTTTTTCCAATTTTCAAAAAAAGTAGCTAGATAAGCACCGTACTCAGCAGTATATACTTTGGCCTTATCTATTTCCCCTAGATAAAGCATGTTAGGTAAGGCATGGTAATCATTCTGAATATTATGAATTTTATTTCTTGCGAGTTCATCTAATTGCTTGAGTTCTATTTCTTTTTTTCTTTTAGCGTCTTGAGCCTTTTCTAGTTTAAATTTGTTGTTTTTCTTAAAATAATAAAAAAAACTTCCTAATAAAGCTAGGGCTATTAAACTTCCAACTCCCCAAACTATTTTTTGTTGTTTATTAATACTTTCTTGTTGTTCCTTTAACTTTTTTTGTTCAGCTGTATTGTTTTTTTCTTGCTGAAGCCCTTTTACACTAGATACACTGTCCTTTACTCTTAAGCTGTCGGAGACTAAAGCTAGAATTTCGTTTTTCAAGGCCAGTTTTTTGGTAGAATCCAATAAGGCTTGCTTAAGAATTAAATTGTTATTTAGGGAGATCGCTAACTCTTTTTGAATCGCAAACGCTTTATCTCTTGACCGTTCAGACCATTCAGAAGCTGATTTGTAATCAATATATATCAGATCAACCAAATTCTGAAAATGTTGTGTTTGATAACCTACATACCTGCGTTCATATACTCGGGCTGAATCGTGATTATTGAGGGAGTCCAAGGATATATACTTAACCCGAAATGCTTCTTCTAGAAGTTTATCATAATAAGTAGGATAATAATAATTCATTTTTGCTGTGTCTGAAATAAAATTGTTACTATAAATTAAGGCTGAATCATAGTTCTTTAGTTGAAGATAATTTGAGGCTTTATTTAAAAGGCTTTTATCATACATGAAATTATTATGCAAACTATCATTAATTAGAACCTCAAGATTTGCATATTTTAAGGAAAGATCCTTATTGCCATTAGCAGCTAATGACCTTGAGACATTATCAAGACCAAATATTATATGCTCAAGGTTTGAACCAAACAGTGCATATGGCAATGCTTCAATGAAATATATTAAAGCTACTTGTTTATTAATTGAATATAAATTTTCAGCTATTGAATAAAGACCCAGGTAACTAATGTCATTATTGGAACCCGATGAGCGAGCATACCGATCCTTAAACCAAAACTTTAAGATATTTAAAACTTGATTTTGGCTTTCTATATTAATATCATTTGGGTAGTATTGCCAGTAATTGGCCCATAGTCCAGTAGCTATATCTACAGTAAACATTTTGTCAATGTCTGCATTATTATAGTCTTCAGCTTTCTCATAATATCTTATTGCATTGTTATAATATTCGCCAGCTTTTTCGCTAGACTGCATTAACTCTAATGAATAAAATACTCCACCAAGTTTATCGCATAAATAACCCTGTTCTTGGTTTTTTTGTTTTTCCGATAAACTAGAATTACTTATTGACTCCCTCGCTAAATAGTACATTTGAATAGCAGAATAAGGAATTTGATATTTAACTGCAAAATCACCAATAAGGGTATATGCTTCTGCTTGTTTATATAAATTTTTGATTTTAGAGGCATAGTTTTTAGCAACATTGCAAAATTCACTTATCTCATTATAGTATGTTTCGTTGTGGATATCTAAATCAGCGCAGTTTAGATAAAGGGCAACCTTTTCTTTAGAATAATTTATTTCATTAATCAATGAAAAAATATTATCAACATCTTTCTTATTCCTCTTTTTATAATAAACTTGATACAATTTGTTAATCTTGTCGGCAATACTTTTTAGCTGGGGTGCATTGAATTCTTCTTGGTTGTTGTATTTCTGATTCTTATACCTGAAAATAAATGCATTTACCAGGGCAATATGTTTATTTAGTATATTACTTAACTGAAATGTTGCCGTATCCTTTCTATCAATAAATGTAAAATATTTTGTGTCTTTCCGTTCATTAATAAAGAATTTTAAAATTGATTCTGTACTCTCCTTCAATTTTCCAAATGGGGCAGGATAGTTTTCCAAATCTGGGTTTTGGTCAATTCTTATTGCGCTAGATAAATCAATATTTGGATTATTGTTAGTATCTACAATAGTGGGCGCTTTGGGAATAGCAATAAATATTTCATTTCTATGCGGTTTTTTCTTTTGACTGATTTGTGAATAGGTATTTAAAGGAAAAAGTAAGCCTGTTATGCTAAATAGGATCGTTATTTTTAGTAGAAGTTGCATTACAGAAATATAATTGTTAACGAGCTAATTAAAAGCCTTGTATTTACAAGATACGAAAACTTTTAAATGCTAATAGTCGATGGGTAAAATGAAATTCAAAAAAAAGAAAAAGAGAAAAAAGAAAACATTTTTAAGTCGGCAAAGCAGCTCAGCCAAAAAGCAACGCAATAAATGATGGTTTTGTGTGTCGGTTTGTGTTTATGGCGGAATTTTTTGGCTGAGCTATCCTGTTGGGTTTGTGCCAGCCGACTATTTTTGTGGTTTTTTTCTTTAAAGTATATTCATTCTGTGAATACAACAAGGTAAAGGAGCCCTCAGCCAAAAGAAGCCAAGCCGTGTTGAAAGCTTTCAACACTGAAGCCACAGCGAGCCGCCATTGACTGCTGGAGGAAGAATGACGGAAGCAGGCAGCGAGCACCCACCAGAGGCTATACCAAGGAATGAAATGATGGTATAGCACCATAGGAAGGCCATTTAAAGCCTTGTGTGGTGGCTGTGCCTGAACTATGCAAGGGATAATGTAGTAGCTCTGTGCGAAGAATGAGCACTTAGAGATATACACTATCCCGCAGTCGCAGTGGGTAGCGCCGGCTCGCAAAATAATGGGGAGCGGGTGTAACTGTCATTCACTGAAATGAAATAGCGGAACGAAGTGGTAGCGTATGAATAAAGTGTATGACAGGGACACAGTAGCTCCCTGAACAGAGGAAGGTGAAGCTGCAAAGACTATGACAAACTTGCAAAGCAACCCAAAGGGCAAAAGAAGTATTGCGATGCCATCAAAGGATATAGAGAGGCAATCGCAATTGTTCTTTTGGTTTGGCATTGACTTTGCCAAGCCTTCCGGCGTGATTCCTTTTTACCGGATTTTATTTATACGCATGTAATTTGTTATTATTCAAACAAAAAGAAATAATACTCAGTTGGCTAAAGTAGCAATAAGAGTTTCTACTTCGTATTTTTGTTCAGGAAATAGTTCTACAATATGACTTAATGCAGTAACAGTATAATTTTTGGAAGGATCACCCAAATCGAAGCCGAAATCAACAAAAACTATTTCATTTTTTACATTTACCATGAGTGCACTTGTAAAATGCAAAGTAGAAAAGCCGAGCTTGTCTAAGGCAACAGCAATCAGTAAGAGCTTACTGAGGTGATCTAAGTCAGGTTTAAAATGAAAATACTTCTCTTCCAAAATAAGCCCATCTCCCCAATAATACCAATTGGAAACGGGAATATTATTATCACTTAATATCTTTCTTCGTTTTTCCCAATTTTTCAAGGAGATTTCTGGAGTTAATGTAACCAAAGCTTTTAAGATAATATCCTTTTGAAGAATGTTAGAATCTACTATAATCTCAATTTCAAAGCTAGCAATATATGTTTCAGCCCCACCTCTATACCATTGCAAAACATCCTTATAGCTTACAAGTTTTTGTTCAGCATTGATGATTTGCTTTTTTAAAAGCCATAATTCAATTTCAGTTAAATTCAATTGGAATCCGTCTTTTAATATTTCGGATGATGCTCCTTTATCTTTTACGAAGATCATTTAAAAAAATAATTAGTTTAGGATAAAATAAAACAAAGAAGTGCATTAAAGCAACATAGTTATTTCAATACAAATAAACCTACCTTTTTCCTTATTTCATTCAACTTTCTTACAAGAATTGGGTGGAATATCCTTTTTTCTGAGTGTCCAAGAAATTCCATAGTTGATACCTGCTCTCCATTCATCTCATATTCAAAAGCCTTTTCAACTACTTGATATTTGTCAATTTGACGGGCAAATGCTGCAACCGCATCTTCACTTTCCTCAAATCTTACCCATAAATTAAATATTTCTAACCCATCACTTTCAAGGTTTCCACAAATTATTTTCATTGCCTCATATTCTAATATACGTTTTTCCTCTCGTAGCTGCTTCTCTTTTTCTTCGTCATAGTTAACTACAACAATATCCCCAACTATTGCTTCTGGCCAGTCATGAACTTCCAACATATCTAAAATGTCTTGTTTATCCCTTATAGTAAACTCATTCGAATTTGCTAATATATTAAAAGCAAAATCTCTAACAGCTATTATATGTTCTTTGACTGTTTCTGGATTCTTTACCCCCCGCTCTAAAAAACCAGTTCTTGGTAACCTATTTAAGGCATCCCAAACTGAAGGGAAATGATGTTCGTATTTTAAATTTTTCGTCAAGTGTAATTTTGCATTTAAATTTTAAGAAGATATCCTTTTTTTTGCTATTAGTTCAATTCCATCAATAGTTCTTCCAGAACGCGTTTGGACTTTATGAATTTGTTTTTCAACTATGTCAAATCCATTTGTTCCTAACAGCATATCCAATTCAAATTCAGAAAAATGATGCGCTTGGTAGATTACTTTATCATCTTGAAATACATTAAATGAACCTAATTCCTCGGTTTCTATAAGCCCCTTTTTATATCTTTCATAATAGTGAGGATGGCTAGGAGTTTGCAAAAAATCATTCACATACAAGTAAGTATTAATTATTTTTGAAATTCCATCCATTAATTTTAATCTTACATCAATTCCCTTTATTACTGTCAAGGTTGCTTGTAATATTCCAATCTCATAACTTTTATTTAAATCTAATTTTGTAAGATCAGAGCAAATAAAAGTTGTATTAGGAATATTTTTTTTTGAAGCAATATCTATACTTGCACTATTAATATCAATACCAAGTTGCTCTTTATTCAAGTAAGCAAAAGATTCCAATAGTTTACCTTCCCCGCAGCCAAAATCTACAATGCTATTTACATCGTCTCTAGATATGTAAGTGAGCAGAGTATTGTTCGGGGTTAGCGAGGATGGAACTTTTGAAGTATTAACCCAAAAATCATTGCTATTGTTCATTAAATGCTATTAAGTATGTTTTGAAAATCCGCCGGGTATTGTGTTTCAAATTCTAAATAATCTCTTGTAATAGGGTGAACAAATCCAAGTTTTTTTGCATGAAGCATTTGTCTTTGGCCTAAATCTATTATTGCCAAACGTTGCGAAGAAGTTAAATTAAATTGTCTAAAGGCAATACCAGATTGAAAGTACTTTGTATCGCCAACAATAGGAAATCCTACATGCGAAAGATGTACCCTAATCTGATGAGTTCTACCGGTTTCAATTTTTAATTCAACTAAAGAAAAGTTTTTGAACTTCTTTAAAACCTTCATATGCGTTATAGCATCTTTTGCATAAAAATATTTAACTGCTTTTTTATCAAACTGTTCCGGGTCATCACCTATAGGTAAAACGAACGTCTGATCATGTGGTGGATTGCCGTAAACAAGTGCATGGTAATATTTGTTTGTTGTATGCTCCCTAAATTGGGAAGCGAGACTTTCATATGCGATATTAGACTTAGCAATTACCATAGTTCCTGAAGTATACCGATCAAGTCTATGAACAATCCCAGGCTTATCAAAATCCCCCAAAGTGCTTAAATGTTGATCCGTATGATATAAAAGAGCGGAAACAAGTGTTCCTAATTTAGTTTTTTCACTGGGATGCACAAGTAGCCCGGCAGGTTTATTTAATACTATAATATTCTCATCTTCAAAGAGGATATCTAAATCAATTTTTTCAGATTTAATATTTGTTAGCTTTGCATATTGTATTTTGTTTGCCAAAAAATAGTCACCCATTATGACATTACCAACACGACTTTTATTTTGTTTAGTATTAGGCAGAGGTAAATTTTTATTTTCGAGCTGCTCTTTTGATAATGACATTACTGTTCGAAACCCAAAGAATTTTAATTCAGCTCGAGGCTCCCTCCAAATATCTCTACTAGCACACCGGAGATAACTACTTTCACAAATCCATGAACCTCCACGCACGACTCTATAATCCCCGGATTTAGGACCGGTTGGATTTTTATACTCTGAGTATTTATAATAATTTTCAGAATAGTAATCATTTACCCATTCCCAAACATTCCCGGCCATATCTTGAACGCCATAAATGGATTTACTATTCTTAAATTCACCTTGAAAATTTGGCTGGCCATATTCCGAGCCAAAGTTTACAATTTTTTTGTTGAATTTGTTACCCCATGGATAGGTTCTGCCATCTATACCTCGACTAGCTTTTTCCCATTCTGCCTCAGTCGACAACCTTTTTTTGGACCATTTGCAGTACGCAATTGCATCATCCCATGAAATGCCAACAACTGGCTTCATTGGATGGTTGAAATTCCTATTTTTCCAATATAATGGAGGGGTATAACCGGTTTCATAAAGGAATATTGAGTATTGATAATTTGATACTGGATAAATATCAATATAAAAGGAATCCAGGTTTACTACGTGCTGCGGAATTTCATCATCAAACCATTCTCTCTTATAATCCATTTCTAACAATTCCTTCAATTGTTCCGCAGACGTACCCATAAGAAACTCGCCTTCTGGAATCAATACCATTGGCGAATTATCAATATCATGAATTATAATATCCTGTTTCAATCGGTACTAACTATTTTTTAGATTTATTCTTTACTATATTGAGAATTTCAGTTTTAATAATTCCAACGGTTTCGTCTAGAACACCATTAAATACTTTTCTCGTATTATATTTATACCCCTTTAATACTTCCAACGCATCATTAAAATAGGCAATTTCTATTTCAACATTGTCTGGGTTCTCAAAAAGTTGTTTGGAAGATCTTTCTAGTTGAAGTCTTTCTTTAATTTTATCAGTATCTCCTTCTAGAATTATAAGTATGTCGGGAATATAAATGTTCTTGTGTATTTCTAATATTGTATTGACCTCTAAACCATGCATCCTTTGATAAACTAAGGACGAAGTAAAATATCTATCACTTATTAATATTACATTCGTTTTTTTCAAAAGGGGACGGATATATTCAACATGGTTAAATTCACGGTCAGCAGCCACAAGATTCAAAAGTGTATTATTATGACTTTCCTTTTCTGAAAATTCTCGTATAGATTGACCGATGCTTGTTTTTGTAGGTTCAGAAATTTTTATACATTCATAGTCCGGCAAATCATTGGCTAAATCTGTCATTATTCGATTGATAACAGTTGATTTACCAACACCATTAGGACCGTCAATCACGATAAATGTACCTGGATACTCGTATTTTAAAGGGGGTGTCAATTACTATGAGGTATAACATTTAACTTATCTAACATTCTATATAAAGTATTTACCGGAAATCCCATCACGTTGTAAAAACATCCATTTATGTAATCTACAAACAACGAACCCCGCCCTTGTATAGCATAAGACCCTGCTTTATTCTCATACTCTCCAGAATTCAAGTAGGCATCAAGCATATAATTAGGAATATCTCTAAACTTCACAATCGTTTTAACAATTTCTGTATAAGTTTCTTTTGTATCCGTATCAATGATCGTTATTCCTGTGAAAACAAAATGCTCCTTACCACTCATATCTTGAATAGTTTTTCTCGCATCCTCAAGTGAATCAGCCTTTCCTATAATTCTATCCTTAAAGACAACTACAGTATCTGAACCAATAACAAGACTGTTTTGGAATTTTTCGGCAACAAAGGAGGCTTTTTTCAAAGACAACATTTTAACGGCATCTTCTGGGCTAGTTCCAAATTCAATGGTTTCGTCAACATTACTGGGAAACACTTCGAAATCACTAATTATATAGCCCAATAATTCTTTACGTCTTGGAGACTGTGATGCAAGTACAATTTTTTTATTCATAGTTTTTATTCATTTAAATAGCTATTAAATATAAGCAAATAAAATGATCATATTTAGTATACACCTGTTTTAAATATTTGTCAATGCTGATTGTTGAGATTATTAAAGCATAACAATCCATTCGCTTATTTAAACATGACTGTTTGATGAATATTTTCATATTCTACCAATTCCGAATCTGTAAACCAATACTTTACTTCTTTTTCAGGTTCTGCTATGTCATTCTCATTATCAGAAGCATGAAGTAAATTATAAACAGCGCATTTAAGCATATTTGCGATAGCAGGAGATGAACTAGAATAATCACCTCTTATTGTGCCAGGTTCAGCATCTTTTGGCATTGTTTTCCCACAAATGGCTCTAACTTTTTTAACAGCATGTACCCCTTCAAGAACTATTACAACAACTGGACCTGAAGACAAAAAGGTAGCGTTCCATTGGTGAACAAGTTGGCCAATTTTAATGCTATCTACTGTACCTAATTCCTTTAAAGGATCAAGGCCAAGCTTGGAATAGGTTTCTAAAGTTTTATTGCCCATCTGGCTCAATTGTACATCAGTAATTGGATAATGATTTTTTGCCATTTCGAGTGTCGGTTGAAGCATCTTCATGCCAATAAGTTTTAGTCCAGCTCGCTCAAATCTCATTATAATATCGCCAACAAGCGCTCTTTTTACTGCATCTGGCTTAATCAATACAAGGGTTTTTTCTGTAAATGGAAACATAGTTTAATTTTTTTTGCAAATATACAGCAAAACCGGGAGCTTATAGGAGGAAAAAGAAGTATTTCCATAGCCAATTGCCTACATAAATACCGTATTACTACGTATATATTCAATCTCAATTTTACTGAATTTTGCAAAAAATGTAGCTGATGAAATCTTTTACAGAACACCTATCAAGTATTTTTACCAGCGATGAGCTTAAAATAATCCGGCTAATTTGCCAACAATATTTCAATGATGAAATAGCAAAGGAACTCTCAATTAGCCTAAGAACTGTGGAAGTAAGTCAAAAAGCATTAAATCCAAAATGAAAGTTAAGGGTACACCAGGAATAGTAGTATATGCGATAAAGCATGATATTTATCAACTATAAAGTCCTAAATGTGTAATATTAATCAGTTTAACGTGGGGAAAAAAAAAGCAATTTTTATTTATTAAATACTTTCAAATGAGGAATTAAATAAATTCTCTTGTTCATTTTTTGGAATCCTTGACTTATATTTATTGTATAAATGATTTTCAACATTTTCTTTTTTATCTGCATAGGTCTTTCTTGAGTACTCTATGACTTCAGTTTTGGTTAACTGTTTTTCTTTTGTTATTGGCAATGTGTATGCGCTGAACGGTTCTGAAGTAGTTCCGTCAATTAATAATTTTAGGTAGATACCATATTGAGGCAGGCGAATAAAATCTTCAACATCGAATAGGGAATTAAACTCCGGCTTTAAGAGTTCTGCATCATTTGCACCAATGCGAAAAGTAATTATTGTTCCAACATTACCAAATATAGCTTTCCGAATATCATCGTGTAGCTGGTCTATGTATTGGTGGGTAAGAAAGAGTGCTAATCCATACTTTCTTGATTCAGCCAGGATATCTGCAAAGGATAAAGTAACAAAAGAATGCATTTCGTCAATGTAGAGATAAAAGGGGATACGGTCATGAATCGGTTGCTTACTTCTTCCCAGAGCGGCAGTCTGGAATTGCGTAACCAACATACTTCCTAATAATGTTGTTGCATCTTCACCTAAATATCCTTTCGATAGGTTTGCAATAAATATTTTCTTTTGATTCATAACATCGGCGATGGTAAAGGAGGATACTTCCTGACCAACAATATTTCGTAAAAGAGTATGGGTTTGAAATAGCCCAACTTTATTTACAATAGGTGAAATTGCTTCACTTTTAAACTGAGGCGACATTGCATTAAATTCTTTATACCAAAAATCAAGTAAAGCGGTATCGGTAACATATTGTAATACCTTCTTTCGAAAATCGAAATCAAGAAGTAGTGGCTGAATATCCAACAATGTAGCATGAGGATAGAATATCAAGGTTAGGATTGTGTTACGCAAAATATGCTCTAATCTTGGCCCCCAGGATTCTACCCAAATCCGTCTAAGGGTGGAAACCGTATTTGATGCTATCAAATGACGTTCATCTGTATTAACATTATACAATGGATTAAAAGCAATGGGAAAGTTAGTATCGCATCCATTAAAATAAATAACATCTTTAATTCTTTCTCTTGGTATGTAATCCAAAATACTTTCAGATAAATCTCCGTGTGGATCAATGATTCCGATTCCTTTACCGGAATTTATATCTGAAATAGCCATGTTTAGTAACAGGGTACTTTTTCCAACTCCCGTTTTTCCAATACAATAAATATGGCCGGCCCTGTCCTTATCTTTAATTCCAAAAACCTGATTTGTATTGCGAAAGTTAGTTTTTCCGATTTTGGTTATGCTTTCCATAAACAAATACTACACATGAAAGCGAAGCGAAGTAAGAGAGGGAAATATCAATATTTGAGATTATAATGGTCTTCACTGCATTTGATTCATAGATAGGTTGATATTTAATGCTTATATACTTTATTAGGGCTATTTTTGGTCTTTCTTAATACCTTAAAAATGAATAATTTGCTATAATTGGGATATAATTTAATATAAAGTATGAACAAAGAAAATCAGAAATTTTTTAGAGGTTCTGAATGGCGAAAATGGGATTTGCATGTCCATACACCTTCTTCAATACTTAACAATGGTTTTGGAGAAGATTGGGATATTTATGTTTCAAATCTTTTTAAAAAGGCTATTTTATGTGAAATTGCTGTGATTGGGATAACAGACTATTTTCATATTGAGGGATATAAAAAAGTAAAAGATTACCTGGCTAATAAGGAAAAAATGGAAAGTCTTTTCACTGAAGAAGAACTTGTCGCCATTTCTAAAATATTAATTGTTCCGAATATAGAATTTCGTCTTTTTCCGATCAATCGAAATCGATTAAATTTTCATGTAATTTTTTCTGACAAAGTTTCGGTTCAGGACATTGAAGAAAACTTTTTACATAATCTTCATTTTGTTCGAGAAGGGGAGCCATTTGAAAATGATGAAAAAAGAAAATTAAAAATTAGTAATCTCTCAGAACTTGGAAAAAAATTAAAAAAAGAGCATGTTCCTTTTCAAGATAGACCAGACCTTTTTATTGGAATGTTAAATGCTGTTGTTAGTGATGAAGAAATATCGACAGAATTAGTAGCTGGTCGCTCAATTTTCCCCGGAAAATATGTTCTTGTTTTACCGTCAGATGAAGATCTAAGTACTATTCCATGGGATGGACAAGACCATAATACAAGGAAAAAGATAATTCAGAAATCTAATTTTTTGTTCACTTCAAATAGAAAAACAATTGATTGGGGTCTTGGTAAAATGCATCTTAAGCCAGAAACTTTTAAAGCTGAATTTAAATCCTATAAACCATGTATTTGGGGATCAGACGCACATGATTTTGACAAACTTTTTGAACCTGATAAAAAATGTTATTGCTGGATAAAAGCTGATCCAACTTTTGCTGGCTTGCGACAAATACTTAATGAACCTGAAAATAGAGTCTTTATTGGTGAACTTCCTCCAAATTACAAACATGAGCATCAAGTAATAAAGAAAATTAGCATCCCGAAATCAAATGATTGGTTTGAAGATAATTTTGAATTAGAGCTGAATCGCGACCTTGTAACTATTATAGGAGGTAGAGGTTCTGGAAAATCAGCCCTCGCTGAAATGATTGCATATGGGGCAGGAATTGCGGACGAAGGCGAAGAGGCTTTTATAAGTAAAGCATCAGAGCACATTCAGAGTATTAAGGGTACAGAAATTACTCTAACATGGGGTGATGGACATCCTACATCATTTGTCGTTGGTGATTTGAAAGAAGACAAAGAGGATATTAGGTACTTATCTCAAAAAGAGATTGAGAGACTTTGTTCTCATAAAAATAGTAAGAAACTACTCGAACAAATTGAGAATGTAATATTTCAGGCTCTTGACGAAACGGAAAAAATGGGGGCTTCCAGCTTTTCTGAATTGAGTAATAAAATACTAAAAAATTTTGGGCTTAAGAAAGATAGGGAGATAAAAAAGATAAGAGAAAATATCAAGAAGCTTGCATCAATACTAGAATCGATAAAACAAAATCCCGTAAAAGAAAAACTTCTAATTGAAAAGCAAGAGGAATTAAAAAAATTAAAAGATACACTACCAATACTACCTGCTGAAGACAAAAAAGGGCAGGACGAGCTTGCGGGGTTTATTAAACAAAAGAAGGCTTTTGATGATAAAATAATCGACTTTCAAGGACAAACTGCGGAATTATCTGAGGCTAGTACTAAAATTAAAATTTTTCAAGAAGACACGCAAAAGTTTGAGGAAGATATTAGTACTTCAATAAGAACATTACTTCCTGAAATTAAGAAATTCTCAGTGAATCTTGATATTTCTGAATTAGAGACTGCAATAACAACGAAGGATAAGAGTATTAAATCATCGATTAGCGTACTTAGAACAGGCACAAAAAAAGAAGTTGCAGATATTCTTGGCGTTCTTGAAAGAGATTTATATTTCGATAATTTAAATACCCTGACCGTCGAAATAAAGAAAAAACAAGAAGATACAAAAGCATCCGAAACAATCAAAATTAAGTACCAACATCATCTAAAGCTAATAACTGAATTAGAAGCAGTCATTAAATCTTTAGAGGTTGAAATCAAGATAATAAATGACGAGAGTATACCTGAAGCGGAAAAACTCAGAGAAGCATGTACATTAAGTTACTGTACTTATTTCAGCATTCTTAAACAAGAAAAGACTGAAATAGAAAAATTATATCTTCCATTACAAAAGAGTCTTGATGCTGGTACGGATACAGATAAAAAACTTGAATTTGAAGCTAAGTTGAATTATGAACTTGAAAAGCATACTGAACGAGGACTTAATATTGTTGATAGAACAAGAAAAGGAAACTTCAAAGATAAAGATAGTGTTCAAAAAGCACTTGAGTCACTAGGAAGTAATCTTAGGAAAAATGATTTTATAGAGGAAGTGATAAAGGAAGAATTACTTAAAGTTGAACAGCAATTTAAAAATTATAATGGTAAAGATCATTCAATTGAAGAGCAATTAAGAGAGGGGTACTCACTTGCAGATTTTTATGAATGGATTTTTGATCCCACAAATTTTAAAGTAGTATCAACAATCAAATTTGATAATACAGATCTTTATCTTCTTTCTCCAGGGAAAAAAGGAATAGTTTTATTAATTCTTTTCCTTCAAATTGATGAGGCAGATAATAGGCCTCTTATTATTGATCAGCCAGAAGAAAACCTTGATAACCTTTCGGTATATCAAGACCTCATTACATATTTCAAAAGCAGAAAGCAAAACCGCCAAATTATAATAATTACTCACAACCCAAACCTTGTAGTTAATACAGATGCTGAACAAGTTATTATAGCTAATTATGACGGATCAAACACGCCACGAATTCAATACTCATCTGGTTCATTAGAAAATCAGGCTGAAGAAATTGAGGATGTCGAAATTGAAGAACTTGAAGATGGAATAATTGAGAAAGTATGTAAAATTCTAGAAGGTGGAGAAACAGCATTTGATAACCGAAAACGTAAATATGATTTGTCGATAAAAAACTTTAAGAAATTATAGATGTTTTATAGTTTAAAATCACTTTCAGATTTAGTTAATTCAAAATAATTACCTTAAAAGATTATCAACTGTTGAACTAACGGTTATTTTCTCCGTTGGGATGATAACATATCGCCACGGTTTCGTTATTCCAAACTTTCCAATATTTTTTGATATTATTTCACAATACTTATCGGCAGTTTTCTTTTTTTCATGTACATTAAAACTATCAATTTCACCACTTGGTTTTACTTCAATCATCACAACTTCATTTTCAAGTTCCAACACAAAATCCGGTTCGTAGCGATGTTGTGAATTACCTTCTTCGTCTCGCCAGAATAATCCCTCGAACTGAGTAGGTGCGGGCCGTAACCAATACAAAATTGCCTCATCTTTATCTACCAGGTAAGCTAGCCGTCCTTCATCTGAGGAATCGAAACTGTACATAGAATGACAGGCTTTGTGAAATCCTGTATATATTTTATCTTTTGTAAAACGATTGAGTTGAGATTCTAACGTAACCGGTTTTTCATCAGGACTACGGGAGATATTAAATTGTTCAAGATAAGGTTTTGGCTCAGCAATAATAGATTCAAGATAGCTTTCTCCTACAAGTGTTTTGTGTAATAAAATCTGGTCATAAATTTCGTAGGAAATTTGCCGGAAATTATTTTCAATCATCATCTTGAGAGAATTATCATCACTCACAAATGTCTTGTAATGAACTACCGCTTGTTTTGCTAGTTTTAGTAATATGCTTTTCTGATTGTTATCTTCATAATCAACTAAAGGAAAATCTATCAAGCCGGAAATAATAGTACTTTCCGGACTCTGTGAACTACCCTCACCAAGGCTTGTAACACGAGTAAGTTCTCTTTCCACAGCACCCTGATAAGCTTTACCAAAAAGGTCTAATTCTTCTTTTGCCTGTAACCGTTGGGTGAGTATTGCTGCCTCAGATGCATATCGTGTAAGCTTATTAGTATCTAAATCAAAATTAGATATTACTACTTCATTATAGTGTGGCATTAACTGTAATCTGGGAATCGCAATATTCTGTATTTCTAAAGCCTTTACAGAAGTTCGACTAATATTTACCAGTTCTTTCTTACTATCATCACTAAAGTTATTAAACAAAGTACCTTCGGCAAATGCCAGTTCTGGTTCATTTTTTTCTGTTTTATTTTGATGATGATATTCAGAAAAACTTCCTTGTGATGCAGTCTGCTTAGCAAGTGCCTCAACAAATTGGTCTGTTTTTGTTTTAATTGTTACTTCAATAACATCCTTGGGTGTATCATCCTGTATTAATGGGCTAACAGCTTTTGTCGCCTGGGAAACAATTTCCTGCATAACAATTTCATTTGCTCTAATTTGCTCTTCAATATTTACAACAATTGCAGGTTGAACCTCAATGATTTCTTTAACTACTTTTGCGTCATTTTCAGAAACACTTTCAATATTTGAGGGTTGAATAAGTTTTGAATCCCTTGCTTGTTCAATAATTTTTGCATAATTATCATGAGCAACAATCATAACCCTATCAACATATTTATTGCCGGTCCTTTCTCCATAGGGAAGTCGAAGTCCGCGCCCAATGGTTTGCTCAGTTAGTATTTCTGATGCAGAGGAGCGAATAGGGGCAATAGTATAAATATTTGCAACATCCCATCCTTCTTTGAGCATATTCACATGGATAACAATTTCTACAATATTATCTTCCTTTTCTAATGAAATTAATTTCTCAATAGTTTCATCTGCTTCATCCCCACGTGTTTTTGTGTGAACCTCAATAACCTTTCCTACATAAGCGCCACCCCGAAAGTGATCACTATCAATTAAATTTCTAAGTGCACTTGCATGAGCCGTATCCTTAGCAACAACAAGCATTACGGGTTTCACTTCAGGTCTTTTACTTTCATAGGCATACTCCTTAAGTGCTGATTTAGCACGTTCATGAAAATATGCAGCTAGTTGTAGTTTACGGGCATCGGTTTCTATTGATTCATTATCCCACTGACTGAAATTTACATCCGCTTCGGTACCAACCCAAGGGTCTTTTACATAACCATCTTTGATAGCATCACCTAGATTATATGAGTATATAATATTTTTTTTGAGCTCCGGCTTTTTGTCTTTCCCGCGACCAATCGAATTTCCTGTATATGGTGTAGCCGTAAACTCAAGGCCCAAAAATGGGTCAATTCGATCAAGGGAGTCCATGGCTGCATCAGCATGATAGTGATGAGATTCATCCATAAGTACAACCAAGTCATTGAGAGAATTTAAGTAATCAAAATATGATTCGCCTAGTGTCTCACTAAACTTAGTAATTCCTTTTTCCTGTTCTACATCCTTCTGAGCAAATTGCTGAATATTAAAAATGTTTATCTGAATTTTATTACCGAACAAACTGGCATTAGCTTGATTCTGTTGGAAATTATCTTTTGTAACAATAGTAGTAGTAGAAATATTTATTTCTTCAATACCACGAAATACATATTTGGGGTTGTTTGCTTTACTGAAATCATCAACTAATTTTCTATAGATAGTGTTGCCGGGTGCTACAATCAAGAAATGTTGAATACCATGGACAAGGTATAAGTATGCCACAAATGCTCCCATCAGGCGTGTTTTACCAACTCCGGTAGCAAGTGCAAATGTAAATGAAGGGAATGTTCGTTCAAATGATTGAAACTGGCTGGTAGTTATAATTTTACCAAGCTCTTCTTTTGCAGACGTTTCAATAACTGAAACACTATTAATTTCTTTATTTTTTAATCGTTGTATTAGCTTTTTACCAGCCTCTGATTCAAGATAATCAGAAAAAAGCACGAGACTCTTTTCCTGAGGAGTTCTTAAACTCATTGTATTTGTAAGATATTGTAGCGCCTGATCTTTATTCATAAATATTTATTATAGCTGGTAAATAATATTATTCTGATTCTTCATCTTCAATTTCTTCAATAGCGCTTTCTTTGACAGGTAGGAGATATTCTTTTTTCCCAAACTGGCAGGCTTTCAAAATTGATTGTGGAATCTTTTTTATAGTTATCCGCTTATCAACATTTTCACATCCGGGTTCATATTTTTTTGGGCATATTAGTAAAGTTTCATTGTTTTTTAAATGACTGGCTATTTGTTGCGTTATCGCTAATGAAAGCATTTGCGTAGTAACGTAAATGCTATTATTACCTTGGCCCTTACCATGTTTCCAATATTCGGTTTGACTTGGGGCAAATGTATAGTTTGTGAGTTTGCACATTGCTTTGATAAGTTTAATATCATTGTAGTAACTATCAATAACAGGATTCCCGAATTCATCAATCACTACAAAACTCGGTGCTAGTTCGTAAAATTTATATCCGCCGCCGCCCTTCCAATCTAAAGTTTCTGAAAGTTTTAAACCATCACTACCATTAATAACTTTATCCTGTCTAACCTTACAGTGGGTATAAGCATGATCACCCATTTCAATGCCAATATATTTTCTGTTCATCTTTTGAGCAACAGCAATCGTGGTGCCTGATCCAAGAAAAGAGTCTAGGACAACATCACCTTCATTCGTACCTAAGGTAAGTACTCTATGTATTAGTTTTTCTGGTTTAGGAGTGTCAAAAATATCTTCATTAAATAAAACCTTAATTTCTCGCTTAGCATCTTGATTATGTCCAACTTCTTGATACGTCCACAGACTCATTGCAACTATTCCATCTTTCACTTCAGTAATAAATCTTTTAATTGAAGGCGTAGCATCTCCTTTTGGACCAAACCAAATACGATTATCTTTTATAAATTCGTTCAATCTTTCTTCTGAAAGTCTCCAAGAATACCCATGAGGTGGCATAATTTTTCTTCCACTTGGAGTTATTATTTCATATATATTAGATTCTATTGCAGGTCCAACAGATAAATCACTAGACTTCCAAACCCCTCGTGAATCACTGTCAGGATTTGAGTAACGATTATTTGCTTCTTCACTTCTCGGCAATTTATTTAACGTAAAATCTTGAGTTTTATTTTTTGCATAAATTAAAATTGTGTCATGACTTCTTGATATAGTTTTTTTTAAATTAATTGGTGAATATGCTCTTTGCCAAATTACCTCATCAACAAAATTGTTTCTTCCAAAAATTTCATCACAAATAACTTTCAAATAATGAGACTCTGTGGCATCTATAGAAATCCAGATACTACCATCATCTCTTAGTAGTATTTTAAGTAATTCTAGTCTGGGTTTCATAAGTGAAAGCCATGTACTATGTTCTACACTATCATCATAATGTTCAAAAGCATTACCTGTATTATATGGTGGGTCAATATAGATACATTTCACCTTACCTTCGTATTCAGGAAGAAGTGCTTTAAGTGCAAGTAAATTATCCCCGTGAATAATCATATTCTCAGAATCTTTATCTCCATACGATAAATCGGTCCGCTCTTCTAAAATGCGTGGCTCAATATTAGCTATATCATATTCATGATTATGTTTGCCAATCCAAGTAAGTTCTAGTTTTTGTTTGTTGTTGTTTGCCATTGCCTTATTTTATCTTAAATCTAATTGTAAATAATTTTGTTAGGGTAGTTTTTTGTTTGAGTTGTGCTTCTACTTTTTCAAGTAATGTTTCTTTTTTAGAATCCACCTCATCCTGAGATTTATAGAGCTTTTGCCGCATTTCATTTCGTTTCTTTTCCAAATCTTTTATCTCTCTTTGAAGTTTTACCTTTTCTACCAGGTTTAATATTTTCTTGGCATTTGTTTTCAGTGTTTTAATATCAATATCCAAACGCCTGAGCTCTATCTCTAAGCTCTTTTTCACATCTTCTGCCCATTTATCAAGCTTGTCAACTTCATCATCAAAGAATTCACTATTACGTTCTGCAATGGTCTCTGTAAGTATACTTACTTTTTCGTGTTCCTTTTCTAAAATCTTTTTGTTGTTAATTTCTATATTTTTTTCAATTACCTCGGCATTAAGAAGAAAGAGTTTTTTTGTTACATCTTCTTCAATCACTTCACCATCATCTTTTATTGCTGTAACTATAATATTATCCTCAGTTTCAAATGAATCAATAGTAAGTTCTGATACTTGTAATATCCCTGTTGAGCCAACTAACTCTTTAATTGGTGAAATAATTTGACCGTGGTTTGAATAATTAAAAACAAGTTCGGCATTTGAAAGGGAATTGGATTTTATTTCCTTTAAAATTAATTCAGCAAGTGGGTGACCAGGCCGATAAATATGTGCATCGTCAATATTTTTTCCGATTTTGTATGGGCCTTCTTCAATATTTTCATCTGGAAATGGATTCTGTTTGAGTTTAAAAGAATACTCAGCTTCCGAATATGTAGCCCTCTCTCCTAAAAAATATCGGGAAACATCCCAAAGCCATTTTTCATATGTTTCTAAATATGCCCTGGTTTCCCGTAAATTTATTTTAAGTTTTTCATGTACATCATAGTCAAAGTTTTCTAGAAGTTTTTCCTTTGCTCCACGCATACCTTCCTGAATGGATTCATCCATCTCTGTCTGTAATGCATCAAATGCTTTATTTATTTCTTCTTCTGTTCTGCACGATTGATATATTCCGGCAATTCTCTTTTCAAAATCAACACCAGATTCAATACTTCCAAGTACTTCATCACTTGCGCCGAATACTCCCTTAAAGAGTTTAAATTTTTGATCTAATAGTTCATATACACGTTGGTCGGCTGCATTTTTACGATTTACGAAATTTACAACAACAACATCATGCTTCTGACCATAACGGTGACATCGGCCTATTCTCTGTTCAATTCTCTGTGGATTCCAGGGTAAATCATAATTGATAACCAATGAGCAAAACTGCAAATTTATGCCTTCAGCTGCCGCTTCAGTAGCTATCATTATTTCGGCATCTGATTTAAAGTAATCAACCAATGCTGCACGAAGGTCGGCGGACTTGGAGCCGGTTATTTTATCACTGTCTTTATTTTTTGAAAACCAATCTGCATAAATGTCTTTTGACTTTTGATCGTTATTAGAACCATTAAATAATAGAATTTTGTCTCTGTAGCCACTTTCTGAAAGTAAGTTCCAAAGATAATCCTGAGTTATTCTTGATTCAGTGAAAATAACGGCTTTTTTATTCGCACCAAGATTGGCAGTCATTTCAAAACCTTTTTCTAAAGCGATAAGTAAAGATTCTCCCTTTGAGTTTTTAAAAATAACTTTCGCTAAATCTCTAAATTTCTCCAAGTCAACTTTTTCCTTTTGTATATGAGGGATGTCTTCAATAGTGTAGGTTTTCTTCTTGCCTAATTCTTCATCGTTGGGCTCAACTTCTTCGTCATCAATCCATTCATCTGCAGTATCTGATAGAGCTTCATAATTTTCTTCCAAACCAAAAGGTAATTCTTCATTTATTAAAAGAGAATCTTTCTTAATTTCTTCTATTATTTTTTCTAATTTAAAAACAAGTCCATTTAGTGTACTGGCAATTGCAAATGAAGATGAGGCAAGAAGTTTGCGTAAAATAAGCGTCATCAATTGACGCTGACTGAAAGGCAATGCATAAAGTTTTGGCCTTTGGAGATACTCTGAAATGCCATTATAAAGTTCAATTTCTTGCTCCGTAGGAATATAATCCTGAGTGATTGGTTTACGGTCACGATAATTAATATATTCCAAAACTTGTCTTCGAAGTGTGCGGATACAAACTGTTTTTAAACGATTCCGTAAATCTATAAACATTTCTTGTTTTGGTTCTACCAACCCAAGTTCACTCTCATAGGCATCTTGCTCACGAGAAACTTTAGCATAGTTGGCTTTAAAACTATTCAGGTCTCCGAAAATATGGTCGTCAATAATGCTTACTAATCCATACAATTCTAAAAGAGAGTTTTGAAGGGGAGTTGCAGTAAGAAGTAATTTAGGGTACTCCTGAATAGCCTCTTTAATTTCCCTGGCAATTTTATTGCTTGTCTTATAAACGTTGCGCAACCGGTGGGCCTCATCTATCACAACCAAATCAAATGAGGTTTGTTTGATGTATGGAGATTTAGATTTTGCGAAATGATAGGAACAAATTACAATAGCATTATCTTGATTAAAAGGATTAAGGTTACCATCTTTTATACTTTGATTAAATGATTTAGCTTCCAAAATTATGGATGGTAAAAAAAACTTTTCCTGAAGTTCTGCATTCCATTGTTTACGAAGACTTGAAGGAACAATAAGGAGAATTTTTCTTTTCCTCTCAGCCCATTTTTGAGATAGTACTAATCCAGCTTCAATTGTTTTACCCAATCCAACCTCATCTGCTAAAATTGCACCTTTTGATAAGGGTGATTTAAAAGCAAAAAGGGCTGCTTCTATCTGATGCGGATTAAGGTCAACCTGGGCATTAGAAAGCGTGGAAGAAAGCTTTTCTAAACTGTCTGACGGGCATCGTTTAGTAAGCTCGCTTGCAAAATATTTAGCATGATAATCGGTAATATTGTCCATTTTTAACTAAAGTAGCGATGCCATAAAACTTTCAAAAGTATAGCATTTAAGAGTTAATTCTTAAAGGACTTAATCCTATGAATAAATAAATTGGCTAAGTTGGAGATTTATCAATAAAATATATTTCTATTCCGATAGTAGGGATTAAGTAATTTCTATGATAAGTTCATATTTATTTATTTAATCAAATAACCTTTGATACATGGAGAGTTGAGCTTTATTTCAACCATTTGTCATTAAAGCTCCTGTTCTATCTCTGATCCCTCAGATTTTAATTTCTTGTTTTTTAGCCAAACAAATCCTTTCTCGGGAGTAATAACTGCAATATCAATTTCGCCCCCAACGCCAGAAACACCACCTGGGGTTAACATAGTACCATC
>JAVHQB010000096.1:0-7000 GCA_036170905.1 Minisyncoccota bacterium
GAGTATTTGCTTAAAAATTATGGTCCCAAATACTCAGTAAAAGATGGCCGCTTCTACAAAAATAAGGCCAAATTAGCCCAAGAAGCTCATGAAGCTATTAGACCAACTAACCCCCAACTGGCTCCTCAGGACTTAAAAGTGTTTCTTTCTTCCGACCAGTATAAACTTTATACCTTAGTTTGGAATCGTTTCCTTATGTCCCAAATGCCAGACGCCAACTATACCAATGTAACAATTGAAATTACTGTAACAAACACCAACAAGTTTCTTTTTACTAGCACTCTCAAGCATTTAGATTTCGACGGTTACTTAAAAATAGAAAATAATATCAATAACAAAGAAAATAATTTCTTACCCACAGATTGGTCAAATATCTTTAAACTGCAATCTAATTTGGACGTTAAAAACATTGAAGTTAGCGAACACCAAACGGAGCCGCCACCACGCTATAACGAAGCTTCTCTTATAAAAGCCCTGGAGGAATATGGCATCGGCCGTCCTTCCACTTACGCCCCCATTATTACCACCCTTGAAAATCGCTACTATATGGAAAAGGACAATCGTGCTTTTGTCCCCACTCCTCTAGGTATTCAGGTTTGCGAAATGTTAGAAGCTAATTTTCCTCAAATAGTAGATTTCAATTTTACCGCCAAGATTGAAACTAATTTCGATGATATTGCTGAAGCTAAGATTGATTGGATAAAAGTAATCAAAGATTTCTATGTACCATTCAAGGCAAATTTAGACGAAAAATATCAGAGTGTTGTCAAAATTGATACCACGGAAAAGACTGATGAGATTTGCGAAAAATGCGGTTCGCCTATGATAATCCGCACGGGACGTTTTGGGAAATTTTTAGCTTGTTCTAATTTCCCCCAGTGTAAAAATGCTAAGACACTTAAGGAAAACCGGCTTAATATTAAATGCCCTAAATGTCAAATAGGTGAGGTGGTTGTGCGCCGTAGTAAAAAGGGTAAATCTTTTTATGGCTGTTCGCGCTATCCTGATTGTGATTTTATTTCGAACTACAAACCTACCGGAGAAAAATGTCCTGACTGTGGGTATCCCCTCACCAGCTACAACCTTAAAAATGGTAACACTGTTATTAAGTGTAGTAACCGCAATTGCAAATATAAGAGCACTACAGAAAAAGAGCCCTAAGGGCTCTTTTTAATTCACAAATTTTTAATTTTAAATTTTAAGTGAATGACTAAATGATTAAATTCTTAATTAGTACCCTGTCCTCTGAAAGAGGAAAGCAAACATACGAGAACCAAGCGGCTACGTTTTTTAAATTTAGATTTGATTTAAAATTTAAAATTTAGCCTTTAAAATTATTTACTATTTGCTTTCCGCAACTCTTCCTGAATTTTTTTCTTAACAGAAGTCATTTTTACAAAACCAAGCCAGGAAGGGGAGGGTTTTTTACCTTTTTTAGTAAGAATTTCCACAACGTCTCCCGATTTCAAATTATAGTCTAGAGCTACCATATTACCGTTAACACGAGCACCCATGCAAGAATTGCCAATATCATTATGAATAGAATAGGCAAAATCAACAGGAGTGGCTCCTTCAGGCATATCAATAACATCTCCTTTTGGGGTTAAAGCAAAAATTCTATCAGAAAAAAAATCTATTTTCAGCGACTCTAGAAACTGAGAACTATCGGTAAAAGATTGCTGCCATTTTTGTAGTTGAGATACCCAGGCGATTTTAGAAAGCGCTTTGAAATCTGTTTTACTACCTTTGCGATAAACTTTTTTTACCTTGCTTTCATCATAAAACCAATGGGCAATTATACCATATTCTGCCGCCTGATGCATCGCCTCGGTTCTGATCTGTACTTCAATAATTTGTCCTTTCTCGGCTATAACCGTAGTGTGAATACTTTGATATCCATTTGGTTTGGGTAAGGCTATATAATCTTTAAAACGAGTTGGTAGGGGTTTCCATAAATGATGAATCAAACCCAAGGCCGTATAACAATCTTCTGGAGTAGCTAAAATAACTCTTAAGGCCACCAAGTCATAGACAAGATTTATATCCATATTCTCTTTTCGCAATTTGCGCCAAACGCTAAAGAGATGCTTTACTCTAAATTGTATCCCCTTTACTTTAACTCCGTTGTTTTCCAAATATTTTTTTAGTTCTGGAGCTGTTTTAATTAAAAAATCTTCTTTCTCTTTGTATTTTTTACCAATCAGTTGTTGGACTAAACGATATTCCTGGGGCCAGACATAGGGAAAAGCTAAATCTTCTAATTGCGCTCCAACCATTCCAATGCCCAACCTATAAGCAATAGAAGCATAAATATCGAGCGTCTCTTTGGCTATTCTTAATTGTTTCTCTTTTGGTAGAACCCAAAGAGTTTTCATATTGTCTAATCTATCGGCCAACTTAATAATAACCACTCTGATATCTTGGGCCATGGCTAAAATCATATTTCGGAAATTTTCCACCATTTTGTCCTCCTCCGAGATATTTTTATATTTTAATCCGCCCACCTTGCTCACTCCTTTGACTAGAAAAGCTATTTCTTCTCCAAACTGTTTTTTAAGTATCTCCTCGGTTACTTCGGTGTCTTCTATGGTATCATGCAAAATACTAGCAGCAATCGTAGGCATATCCATTTTTAAATTCACCAATTCCAAAGCAACCCTCAGGGGGTGGCAAATGTAGGCTTCTCCTGTTTTCCTGACTTGCTCATCGTGAGAAGCAACCGCAAAATCATAAACCTTATCCAAAAAGGCCAGATCTTCACTAGTTAAATAATCAAGGTGCTTTTTTAGCTCTTTGTATAAATCCTCTTTTATTTTTGTTGGAGCAGGCATGAATGCACAAAAATTTTAAAGGCTAAATTTTAAACCAAATCTAAATTTTTAAAACGTAGCCAGCCAAATTCCAGATTCCAAATTCTAAATTCAATAAGGTTCTACACTGTCCCAAAATCTGGTAACTTATCGGTGGGCTCTATCGTGGAAACATTGGCTAATGGTTGTTCTGATACAATTTCTTTAGTTGCTAAGAGAGTTTTAAGAATAGCCTCCAGCTCGTCTTTACTATAAAACTTGATGGAAATCTCGCCTTGTTCGCCTTTTTTCTTGAAATCAACTCTAGTTTTGAAAATATTTTCCAAGAGCTCTTTTAGCTGAAGGTCAGAAGTATCCATAGATGCTGTCATTCTTGAACCTCTAGTTTTTTGACTGAGCATCTCCGGGCTTAAATAAGACTTGGCAATTTCTTCTGCTTCTCGACCAGAAATATTCTTAGATAAAATAATTCCTAAAAGGGCTCTGCGCTTTTCTGGATTAGGTAAAAGAAGAATGGCACGCGCATGGCCCTCATTAATTTTTCCCTCTTCCATGGCTTTCTGGGCTTCATAAGGAAGCTGCAATAACCTTAAAGTGTTAGCCACGTATTCACGACTTTTCCCCATCTTGGTGGCTACGGCCTGTTGAGATAAACCAAATTCGCTCATTAATTTGGTAAATGCCCTGGCCTTACTAATGGGGTTTAAATCTTCTCTTTGAATATTTTCTATGAGGGCTAATTCCAATTTCAGCCTTTCATCCATGCTTTCTTTTATGATAACTGGTACTGTTTTTAGACCCAAAAGTTTAGAAGCTCTTAATCTTCTTTCCCCCGAAATCAATTGATAATGAACTTTTGTTCCGCTTTCCGTTTCTTCCTCGTGCCGACTAACTACCAATGGCTCCAAAATACCGTATTCTTTAATAGAAGAAGCCAACTCCCACAAACTTTCATTATTGAATTCCTGGCGGGGTTGCTGCGTATTGGGAAGAATTTTATCAACTTCTATTTGGAATATTCTACCCCTTATATCATTAAAATCATGGTTACTATCCGGCTGTGGGGTAGTGGCATTCGTTGAAGATAATGCTTCGGTTAATACTTCTCGTTCTCTCTCTGTCGATGCCGGTTCTACAAACATAGACGATTTTAGCGGTGTGAAGTCAACCTTTTCACTAGGCGCTTCTGAATGACTTGACCTGGGTGTAACCGAAGGACTTGCCCCGAGAGTATCCGAGGGAATAAAACTAAAATCAAAAACTGTATTAGCAGAATTTATGTCAACATCGTTTTTATTATTATGGTCTACATCATCTTCTAAAAGGATTGGGGAAGTATAAGAATTAGCGATAGTCGGGTTGACTGCCGTTGGTGGCGGGTCTAAGGGTACATTCTGACTAGTCCTGAGCATAGCTGAAGGAACTTGTCCTGAGCTTGCCGAAGGACTTGCCTTGGGCGGAATGAGTGACTGTAGCCCTCTCCCCAAACCCCCGTTATCTGCATTGGCTGCTCCACCTATATTATTATTTAGGTAATCGTCCATAGGCCAAAATTTTAAAGTCTAAATTTTAAATTTTAAGTGAATGACTAAATGATTAAATGTTTAAATGAGGTTTACACGATTATTTTTTCGTGCTCCATAATTCTATCGAAGTTGAACTTCTATAATTTTTTAGGATGGAAGTAAGGGGGGATATACAAAAACTGATGACTGCGTTTTAAGAATTTAATATTGATTTAAAATTTAAAATTTAGCCTTTAAAATTATTCTCGGCGCCGTCCTCCATCCGAGCAACAAATTCTTGGGCCAATTGCCTAAATGCCTGAGCTCCATCAGATAAAGGTCTATATTGAAAAATAGTTTTACCAAAACTCGGAGCTTCTGCCAACTGCACTTGGCGAGGGATTTCTGTGTTAAAAACAAAACCCGAAAAATTACGTCTGATATCTTTGGCTACCATTTGATCAAGTTTGTTTCTTTTGTCATACATCGTCAAGACTACTCCCAAAACTTCCAAGTTATGACCAAGGTTTTCCCTAATCAAATCTAACGATCTTTTTATTTGGGCTAAACCTTCTAAAGCATAATATTGAGTCTGGGCGGGAATTAATATATAGTCTGCTGCAATCAATCCATTTAAATTTGTAATATTGAGAGAGGGCGGTAAATCAATTAAAATATAATCATATGCCTTTAAAAGCGGTTCAATAATTGGTTTTAGATGAGCTTCTCTTTCTTCGGTATTTAAGAGCTCTATTTGAGCACCAGCCAAATCTTGGTTAGAAGGAATTAAATCATAATTTAACATTCCCGTAGATTTCACACATCGTAGAAGTGATTCTTTGTTCCAAAGGAGTGTGTAAACTGTGTCTTTTTGGTCTTCCGGAATGAGCCCTAAGCCCGAGGTCGCGTTGGCCTGCGGATCCAAATCTATAAGGAGAACTGTCTTCCCGAGCACGCTTAAATAAGCCCCTAAGTTTATGGCTAAGGTGGTTTTTCCGACACCTCCTTTTTGGTTACAGATTGCAACGACTTTGGCCATCATGTATTTATTACTTTCATACTATACCATAAAAAAAAGCCTCTGACGAGAGGCCTTCATATAGATAAATCGACAAAATCCGTTTCCATATACATCTAATTTTAAAGGCTAAATTTTAAATTTTAAGTGAATGTCTAAATGTTAAAAGGCCGGGCGCTAATGAGAATGCCTCTGATTTGACTGCAGTCGGTTCTCATTTACTATTTATTCATTTAATAATTTAGATTTGATTTAAAATTAAAAATTGAGATTTTAGATTTTAAAAACGAGTTCATGCTGAACTTGTTTTTAGTAGTGCCAAAGGAGGGACTCGAACCCTCAGGCCGTGAGGCACACGATTTTGAGTCGTGCATGTTTACCAATTTCATCACTTTGGCTAAATTTCTTCTAGTTAATATAACTTAATGGCTTTTGCCTGTCAAAACTAATTTTTATCCTCTAATAATTTTAAAAGGTTAGCATATATTATGGCTACGGTTATGGGTCCAATTCCTCCGGGAACGGGTGTTATTTGGCAATCTGTTTTTTCTAAACTTGGGCAGTCACAATCGCCACAGGGTTTATTATCTTTGTAGGCATAAGACGCATCCAGAATAATACAACCGTTTTTAACATTATTCTTATTTATTAGCTCTGGTTGTCCTACTCCCGTAATAATAATATCAGCCTGTCTTAAATAGAAATCGGGGTCCACTGTTTTACTGTTAAGAATGCTAACTGTAGCCCCCTTATTAATTGCCCAAACTGCAGTGGGTTTGCCTACCAAATCACCCCTACCCATTATCACCATATTTTTGCCCCTTATCTCCACTTGCAAGTCTTCTAATATATGGGCGCAGGCAGAGGTCACTGGAGGTAAAATAATATTGGCGCTATTATAAAGCTTGCCTAAATTTTTTTCGCAAAGTGAATCCACATCCTTATTTTCGGGAATGGCGTTGAGAACACTTCGGGAATTGATGTGTTCTGGCAGCGGTAATTGGACTATAATTCCTTTAATGGATTGGGTTTTTCCGAGGGCACTAACAAAGTTTCTAAGCTTCTGGTTGGTAATATTAACTGGATATTGATACAATTTAAAACCAATACCCAATCTGCTTGCCATTTCTTTTTTCTTCTTTATAAAAGCAACTGTAGCTTGGTCGTCTCCCAAAACCACTACAGCCAATTTAATTACTATTCCCTTATGGGCTTGCCTAAACAAGGCTAATTTATCTTTAGTCTCGTTTTCTATATCTTGAGCTATCTTTTTACCGTCAATGAGGATCATATAATATCAATTTTAAAGGCCAAATTTTAAATTTTAAGTGAATGACTAAATAATTAAATCCTTAAATGGAATCCATGGACTTTATTTCCGTGTTATATATTCCGTCTGAAAATTACATTGGTGCTCTATGTCATAGGGGGTGTGACAAACATACCAGAATTAAATGGCTACGTTTTAAAAATTTAGGTTTGATTTAAAATTTAAAATTTAGCCTTTAAAATTCATAGGGTATTCCCTTCTCCACCAGCATAACGTTTGGGGCTAGTTTTTTAAATTCTTCTGGATATTCTGTATGAATAGGGATTACCAATTTAGGTTTGAGAATTTTCATTACTTCATTTAGCTCTAATCCAGAGATGTGCCCAGAAGCGTGTGC
>JAVHQB010000097.1:0-2195 GCA_036170905.1 Minisyncoccota bacterium
TCCTTTCATGGTACATTTAGTTGGTTTAAATTTAGAAGATAGCACTGTTAAAGAAGCGGCCGAAAAACTTTATGCTAGTTTAACAAATGCTGGTATAGAAGTTCTCTACGACGATAGGGAAGAGGTTACTGCTGGAGTAAAACTCAAAGATGCCGACCTTATCGGTTGTCCTTACAGAGTTGTTATTAGCAAGAAAACAGTAGAAGAAAATAAGTTTGAGCTTAAGTTAAGAAAAGAAGTAGAAAGCAAGCTGGTCACTGAAGACGAATTTTTGAAAATGATTCGTTAAAGAAAAAGGGGTGCCGTTTCATCATAACGGCACCTCTTTTTGTTTGACACTCTTTAAAAATTTGGCTAAGATTATCCCAACTTGATTACATTCGAGTTTTTTAAATGAAATTTATGAAAGGTAAAATCAGTTTTCTGATTTCTCTTATTCTCGGTTGTGTAATTTTTGGTTATGCTTTAAAAAAGGTAGATTTAGCATCTCTCAAATCTGTCTGGCAGGCGCTTAGTCTTAAAACTATAGGCTTGGTTTTGGTGACCTATTTTGTTGCCTTTATATTAGCGATTTTAAGGTGGCGTATTTTTATAAAGAAACAAGGAATTCAAGTTTCCTTTAAACAAATGGTCCTTTCTCGTTTGGTGGGCGATGCTTTTAATTATTTAACGCCAATCGCCTTGGCGGGAGGAGAATCATTTAAAGTCTTAGTAGCCGCGGAAGAACACAAAGAAAGCTATAAAAAAATTACAGCCACTGTTGTCGTGGAAGAACTTATTCATTTTGCTACTTTAGGTTTTTTTATAATATTAGGTACAGCCTACAATCTTATTCGTTATATTCATGAACCTCAAATAGGGGTCTTTGCCATTCTTTTCGTTATTTTAATTTTTACTACTACATTTTTGGTTGCTTTATGGTTTGGTTTCTCTAGGGCAGATTTGGAACAGAAAGCATTGAATCCTTGGCTTGCCAAACTGCAAAGCCTTTCTTTTTTTAAGAAACTGGAGTCCATTGTCCATGGTCTTAAAAAGGAAATTAACCTCATTTTTTCCAATGGAAGAAGAGCCATAATAAATGCTAGTTTACTGGCTGTCGGCGACATATTAGTCAATGCTTTCATGTGGTGGATTCTTCTATCAGGTATGGGTTATAAACTGAATTTTCCTCAATACGTAGTTGTTTGGTCTTTACTATATTTAGCCTTTTTAGTTCCAGTGCCAGCCGCTCTGGGCAGTTTGGAATTGAGCCAGATTGCTGCTTTTGGTATCTTGGGTTTCCGCAATCCTCAGACTATAGCCATGGCTTTTGCTTTCACCAACAGGGGGGTAACAGTCTTCTTTGTGGTCATAGGGCTACTCATTGCCCTCTATTATTGGATAAAGATTACTTTAGATAAATACTTAACAAAAGCTGTTAAAACAACCCAGAATTTCTTCAAGTTTTTTGCGACCCTTGTTAAAGGGGGACTTTTTACTGATAATGGCGACTCCGAAGACGATAGGGATCAATAAGGATCGGATTTCTTATATATTTAGGGAAATAAAAAAGACCCTTAAGGGTCTTTTTAGTTAGTTTGGTTAATAAGTAATTAGAAATTTGAGGTTTACGGCAGTATCTCCATAGTCAATACTTTGACGCCGAAGTCCAAAGCCAACTCTGTTGAGGAGAACCAAATATCCATTTTGTGCCCGTTCTTGGGAGCCAAACGGTCCTCGACAACATAAATCTTTTTAGGATTAAGCTCTGGGAATCTAATTTTTGTGCCAAAGGGCAGCAAATTAGAAGCTACTATGCCATCCCTTACCAGCGTGTTAGACGCAGTAATAAAAGGAGTGTCATCAGTTTCAGCTACAGTTGAGGAGTAAGCAGTAACAACTATTTTCATAGTTTTAAGAGGCTCCTTAACCTCTTCTGCTAAAGCGGCGGATTGTCCTTTTTGATCAGGCGGCCAGTCACCAAGAGCTGGGCTAACCCATATATTAGCCAATAAACAGGCGGCTAAAAGGCCTAAAACACTGATTTTTCTCAGATTTGCTTGTTTAAGTGTGTCTATAATAGAGGAAACCTCCATAAACATAATTTAAATTAGGGCAATCAAAAAACTCCCTTAATCGGAGCTATTAGTAAATATGGTATCACTGGTGCCCTATTTTTGTCAAGAGGGGGCAAAGGGAGGGCAATTTTACCTTTT
>JAVHQB010000097.1:2205-6607 GCA_036170905.1 Minisyncoccota bacterium
TATAATAGAGGAAACCTCCATAAACATAATTTAAATTAAGGCGACTAAAAAACTCCCTTAGTAGGAGCTATTGTTATTATGCTATCACTGGTACCCCTATTTTGTCAAGGGGGGACAGGGAATGAGGTAATTTTGCCTTCTTTTGTGGTATAGTGGTGCATATGATACTGAGTACCCCCATTTATGTCCTTAAAAGTAAAAACCAGGGAAACTCTGACAGGGCCTATACCGTTTTTAGTAAAAAATATGGCAAAATCAATATTATTGCCAAGGGAGCCAGAAAACCTCTGGCTAAACTAAGCGGCTATCTGGAGCGTCCAGCCAAGGCTTCGGTGTCTCTATCTGAGGGCCAAACCCTGAGGCTGGTAAGCGCCCTGTCGCAATCCCAGTATTTACAACTTAAGGGGAACCTAACCTCATTGAGCCTAAGTCTTAAAGGTCTGGATTTGGCCAGCAAACTTATTTTAGCTCCAGAACCAGACCTCAATATTTGGAAACTAATCGGAGGTTTTTTGGATGCTGAAGAAGTCTTGGCGAAACAAAACGCTCCTCTTTGGCAAAAACATTTAGCCTACTACTATTTTATAATTAAACTGATTGCTATCTTGGGTTACGGTTTGGGGGATACTGGTAATTTTGAAGAAGCTCCATCGGCAAGCTCAGGACAAGTCCAATCGACAAAAAAATGGTTAGTGGTTTTAAGTAGAGCTAAAAGCTTTAAAGAAGCTAGTATTTTTTTTAATACTACAAAGTTTCCGCGCTATTGGGAAAAAGAATTTAAAGAATGGAATACTATCTTTAGAAAAATTATTGGGAGAATTCCCTCGCTAGAATAAAATTTCTCTTGGCTAAGGTTTTGTTTTGGGCTATAATAGCAGCAGTATTTAGTGGTGAGTGCTTCGGGGGGGGTACTCAGCACGAGCATAGCCGAACTATATTTAAAATTATTTGTTTTGATTTTTTAGCTTTTTACTTTGAGCTTTGCTTTTAACTTTAAGAACTTTATAACTTTATAAACTTACTTAAGATTATGTTAACTCGGAATTACACTACTAATTTACGTTTACGCCCCAAGATTTCTTTTTTAGGTATTCTCATTGGGCTAGGAATAGCCTTGGTTATTGGAAGCAGTGCTTTTGGCCTTTGGAAACTATTTCAAAACAGGGGAGTAACTTTTAGTTTCGAGGGACCCAACTCTGTTGAAGCTGGCTCAGTCAATACTTATACCATTCATTTAGTAAACGAGACTCGACTCGCTCTTAGGAAGGCTTACATCAACATTGATTTGCCAGATGGTGTCAAATGGATGGAAAAGCCAGAATCCCTTAAGGTTAGCTTAGATTTGGGAGATGTGAATAAAGGCGATATTTTTGATAAAACAATTCAACTCTTAATTGTCGGCGAACCCAGGAGTGCCAAAGATCTAAAAGCCTCTCTCCGCTACCAGACAAGCGGGGTTTCTTCACCCTTTCAAATATCTGATGATGTACCAGTTATTCTAAGAGATTCATTGTTCTCCATAGAGGGTGACGTTCCTCAGCAAGTTTTAGATGGTCAGGCAGTACCCTTGAGTTTACGTTGGGAAAATCGCTCCTCACAAAATATGGATAATGTTATCCTAAATATTGCTTGGCCAGATAATTTTGTGCTCGCTGATTCTAATCCGCGCCCTACGACGGGTAATAATTCCTGGAATATTGGCAGTTTACCACCAGGAGCTCAAGGAGTCATTAATCTTACGGGTATTTTCAAGGGCAGTGAAGGTTCTACCCAAAAAATAGTAGCCTTCTTAAAAACAACTTTAGGCAGCACTGAAATTATTTTGGGTAAGAACGATAGCTTAGCGACTAACTTAGTTCAGAACCCACTGGCTTTTGACATGTTAGTCAATGACAATCAGATTATTAATGCCAATCCGGGAGATTTGCTGGATGTTAAATTGCATTATAAAAATAACTACACTGAAGCCATTAAGAATGTGGCTATTAAGATTAGCTTTAGTGGCTCCATGTTTGATTTCAAAAAAATTAAACCAGGCAAGGGACTATTTAGTTCTAAAAACTTAACTTTAACTTGGAACAGTGGCAATACACCAACTCTCTTAATCGTTCAACCCGGGGGAGAGGGAACTTTGAATTTTTCCATACCGGTTATTTCTACTTACCCCATTAAAAAAGATACTGATCAAAATTTTTTACTTACCTTGTCAGGTTCTGCCACTACAACTAATACTTTTGGTAGTCTAGGCACTTTGACAGCCAATTCTGAAGTCAATGTTAAAATAAATAGCCAACCCACTCTCACCCAAACTATCTATCAAAAAGATATTATTTCCAGTTTTGCTAATAGCGGACCTGTACCACTGCGTGCCGACCAAACAACTACATTCTCTATTCACTGGAAGATTAAAAACTTTAGCAACAACTTAAATGAGGTTAAAGTAAGCGCTACTCTCCCGGCTGAAGTTTACTTTACAGACAAAGTAGCAGGCAATTATGGTACCAATGCACCCAGTTATGATGAAGCCACTCGCACAGTTTCTTGGACTATTCCTGTGGTGGCCGCTAACAGTGGGAACATTGCTAAAGCTATGGAAGGCGTTTTCCAAGTAGCCGTTAAACCTTCACTTTCTGATGTTAATTCTTCTATAGACTTTATAGGCAGCACTAATTTGCAAGCTACTGACGCTTTCACTCAGGAACAATACAGTCTGAGTTTACCAGCCGTCAAAACTTCCGACATCGCCCAATCAGATTTGAGCTTTGGTTTGGGAGATGGTATAGTCAGGCCATAATTATTCAATCATTTTATGGAAGATAATTCTCAGATGAGTTTGATGGACAAGATAGTCAACCTGGCCAAGCGCCGAGGCTTTGTTTACCCGAGCTCCGATATTTATGGTGGTTTGGCTAACGCTTGGGACTATGGGCCGTTAGGCGTAGAGCTGAAAAATAATATAAAAAAACTTTGGTGGAACTTTTTTGTCACTAGCCGACGAGATATGGTTGGATTAGACAGTTCCATTATTCTTAATCCTAAAGTATGGGAGGCCAGTGGACACGTCAAAGTTTTTAACGACCCATTAGTTGATTGCAAAAGTTGTCACGGTCGCTTTAGAGCCGATAATCTTATAGAAGAGCAATTAAAAATAGATGTAAGCGGTAAAAGTCTCAAAGAGCTTTCCGATATCATTACTAAAGAAAAATTGAAATGCCCTAATTGCTCTAAAAGCGATTGGACAGAGGCACGCAACTTTAACCTTCTTTTCGAAACTCATTTAGGAGTAATAAAGGACGATAAGTCTTTGGCTTACCTCAGGGGCGAAACAGCTCAAGGTATTTTTATTAACTTTAGAAATATTTTAAATACTACTCGTCAGAAAATTCCCTTTGGCGTTGGTCAAATCGGTAAGTCTTTTAGAAACGAAGTTACCCCAGGTAATTTTATTTTTCGTACCCGAGAGTTTGAGCAGATGGAAATAGAATACTTCATTAAACCCACTGGTTGGGAACCAGTTTTTGAAAAATGGCTAGAAGATATTAAAGTTTGGTTAAAACTCATTGGGTTAAAAGACAGTGATTTAAATTTCCACGAGATAGAAAAAAACGCCCTGGCTCATTATTCTAAAAGGACTGTTGATATAGAATATAATTATCCTTTTGGCATGAGCGAACTTTATGGCATTGCTTATAGAGGAGATTTTGATTTAAAGAATCATCAAACGGCTAGTGGAGTAGAAATGACTTGCACTGACGAAGAGACTGGTGAGAAATATTTGCCCCATGTAGTGGAGCCATCCTTTGGAGTGGAAAGAACATTTCTGGCAGTGCTCGCCAATTCTTATACAGAGGAATCAGTGCCTGATGCTAAAGGAGAGGAAGCGAGCCGTATTGTTTTGAAGCTTCCCAAGGCTTTGGCTCCCTATAAAATTGCTATACTACCTTTATCTAAAAAAGAAGAATTAAATTCTGTTTCTCAAGAAGTCTTTACACTTTTGGCCCAAAAATATACTTGTGATTATGATGAGACTCAAAGTATAGGCAAACGTTATAGAAGACAAGATGAAATAGGCACACCCTATTGTGTGACTATAGATTTTGATACCCTGGAAGATAAAGCGGTAACTGTCAGAGATAGAAACACTATGAAACAAGATAGGGTAGTAATAACGGAATTAAATAGCTATTTTTTAGATAAGTTTGATTAACGAGATAGTTAAATTTAATTTTCAATTTACTAATTTTCAAATAATTTTCAAATTCCAAACCCTAAACGTTTGATTTATGCTTAGACTTTAAACTTTGGACTTTTGTGTTTCTCGTGTTATACTAGCTCCAACAATTTAAAAAGTTTTATCAAGAGAGCGGGGAGGGAAATAGCCCAATGAACCGCCAGCAACTTG